>JBFHTA010000063.1:0-15967 GCA_041590855.1 Pseudomonadales bacterium | reverse complement strand
GGGATGAGCTTGATAGTGTGGATTTTATTTGTAATCTTCGGGCAAATTACAGTTCGAAAACTTCGTAAAAATCCTATAACAAGAGATCACCTTGGAATTGAGTTTGCCAGTGGTTGGGATATTTTTAATGTTGCAAGTGCGCTTTCCAGGCCTCAGTGGTTAAATGAAAAGTATAAGAAATCCAAATTCTTTAGTGTTTCAGCTAACCCAGAAATCTTGTATCAAAATACTTCTCGTTTTGATCGAACCCTAGCAAGGGTGTTTTGGGGACTTTATATTTCCACTGGTTTGTTTATGTTTTTAGTTCTACTGCTGAACTGGTTGGGGGTTATTGAGTAGTCGGTGTGTTCGAGCGTTTTTCTTATGGGGAGTGCGGGCTCTTCCGCACTATCAACGGGAGTAAATTGAGTATAAAAGAAGATAACGTTGGTTGGTATGGTTCAATCATGAGTGAGTTGGGTAACTTATGAGTTTGTTTTCAAAGCTTTTAGCTTGTGCAGCACTCTTTATGCTTTTAGCAGCTATTCTATACGTTGTTTTTGGTCAAGTTACAGTTAGGAAGCTTCGGAAAAATCCTAATACCAAAGATGCACTGGGTATTGAGTTTGCCAGTGGGTGGGATATTCTCAATGCAGCTCAGGCGTTGGCTTTTCCTAAGTCGTGGACTAGAACGTTAGAGCGAAGCCCTATTTCCTCTATGTATGCTAAATCAGAGTGTTTACGTGCGAATACCACTCGTTTTGATAAAGTACTGGCGTTTGTTTTCTACTGGTTATTCATGTTGTCCAGTTTCAGTATGATTTTACTGGTGGTGCTAGACGGGTTAGGGGTGTTTGATTAGCAAACGATATATTGTGTTTTTCAAAAGCCAAGGCCATGCCTTGGCTTTTTCGTTTGAAAAGGAATTCAACATGTTGGGCGTAATGATTGTAAGTGGGTTGTTCAGTTTTCTGATCGCAACCGGCCTTCTTTATTTTGTGCTTCGTACCTTAGGTGTTACGGAGCAGTTATGGACACGAAGTATCACGGTAAGTGGGATAATTATTGGGGTAATATTTCTGTCCAAATTGTTTATTCCTTCCATTAGTTTTTTACTTTCTGTGGTTATTCCCGGGCTTTTCATCAAGCGGGTTCTGGTGATTGATAGTGTAAAAGCGTTTGGGATTCCTGTTTTGGTTTACTGCATACATTGGCTGACCAATGCAATGATGGCTTTTGTGATGTTGAGGCTGGTCTTTGTTCCTTAACTTTGCTCAGCTTAATCTTCTGATTAAATACTGGGATATTCAGCATAAACACTAGGCATCTGTGTTTGCCGCCAGTACAATAGGCCGATTTTTTCACTATCGGTGCCCAATCAATTAAGGAGCCAAATTACATGAGTGACATTAAAAAGGTCGTTCTAGCCTACTCTGGTGGTCTGGATACGTCAGTGATCGCAAAGTGGTTGTCTGAAGAATATAACTGCGAAGTGGTTACGTTCACCGCAGACTTAGGTCAAGGTGAAGAAGTAGAACCAGCGCGTGCAAAAGCAGAAGCGTTAGGTATTAAGGAAATCTACATTGATGACCTTCGTGAAGAATTCGCTCGTGATTTTGTATTCCCAATGTTCCGCGCTAACGCGATTTATGAGGGTGAATACTTGTTGGGTACGTCGATTGCACGTCCGTTGATTTCCAAGCGCTTAATTGAAATCGCTAACGAAACCGGAGCGGATGCTATTGCGCACGGTGCAACAGGTAAAGGTAACGACCAGGTTCGTTTCGAACTGGGTGCATACGCACTTAAACCTGGTGTTAAAGTGATTGCGCCTTGGCGTGAGTGGGATTTGAACTCCCGCGAGAAGTTGATGGCCTACTGTGAGAAGCACAACATTGCTGTTGAGCAGAAGAAAGGTAAGAAGTCGCCATATTCTATGGATGCTAACTTACTTCACATTTCTTACGAAGGCGGCATTCTGGAAGACCCTTGGGCTGAGCCGGAAGAAGATATGTGGTTGTGGACGGTGTCTCCTGAGAATGCACCGGACAAGCCAACCTACATCGAGTTAACCTATGAAAAAGGCGATGTTGTGGCTATCGACGGCGTTGCCAAGACGCCAGCCGAAGTCATGATTGAATTGAACAAGATTGCTGGCGAAAACGGTATTGGTCGTGCGGATATCGTTGAAAACCGCTATGTGGGTATGAAGTCTCGTGGTTGTTACGAAACGCCGGCGGGTACTGTATTGATTCGTGCGCACCGTGCAATCGAGTCTTTGACTCTGGACCGCGATGCGGCGCACACTAAAGACGAATTGATGCCTAAGTACGCAGAGCTTGTATATAACGGTTACTGGTGGTCGCCAGAGCGTAAGATGCTTCAAGCTGCAATCGATGCAACTCAGGAATACGTAAACGGTAAAGTGCGCCTTAAGCTGTACAAAGGTAACGTGACTGTTGTTGGCCGTCAGTCTGAGAACTCTTTGTTCGATGAGAGCATTGCAACCTTCGAAGACGATGCAGGTGCTTACAACCAGAAAGACGCAGAAGGCTTCATTCGTTTGAATTCACTACGTCTGCGTATTGCTGCCAGCAAAGGCAGAAGTATGCTTTAATCGCTGTTTTCAATACTCGCGATGTTTTAAGACAGGCCTCGAAAGAGGCCTTTTTTGTATCAATTTTTCAGTAATTTTCCGCTTTCTCCACTGCTCTTCTCGTAAAACACTGATAGTGAACTATAGTCCTAAGTGGGGAGGAGCACTTCTTTGTTTAATGTTAAGAATCAAATCGTTTCGGCTTTGGAGGCACTAAGCGTTCGTAACCAGATTCGATGGATTACGTGGCTTTCAACGGTCGGTCTTGTGGTTTCATTGATGGTGTTGTCATTACTGGGGGTGACGCTTCAGGGATACCTTCATCTTCAGGAATCCCTGCTGAACGATGAGCGCTTGTTGGCTGATGTCCGGTTTGAGCATTCCGAAGTACAGGCGGATATGGAGGGTTTTATCCGTAAACCCTCTCCAGGTAAAGCCAGAAATTTCCAGAAAAAGCTCGAAACCCTCAAACAGAAAACCTCTTCTTTTTCTCATTTGCAAGTATCTAATAAGCTCGATTCACCCCAGGAGAAAGTAAAAAGCCAAATTCATTTGTATCAGGCCAGTTTCAATTTGTTGTGGCAGAAATTTCAACAGTTGGGGTTGGGACTCGATCAAGGCTTACTAAGAGAATTAAATCAGGAAGCGGCTAAGCTTAAAATGGTTTTGAGAGAAGCCAACTATCAAGCCTTGGAAATTGCTTTATTGGATATTCGCCAAAATGAGAAAGATTACTTTCTCAGTAACCTGCCACTGTATCTGGTGGATATGAAACGTCTGTACGACAGTTTTTTGGGGACGCTAAGGCAGAGTAATTTGCCCCAGGCTGAAGAAGAAAGAATCCGGGGTATGATTTCTAATTATTATCAGCAGTTTGTAAAGGCGTCTTATTTGAATGCTGATGTCCAGCAAGCCAAGCTGGCGCTGGAAGAAAGCCATGATGCCTTGTCAGAGAGTTTACTGATCTGGATGGAGGAGTTCAGAGGGGAGCTGGCTGCGGCAAAAGATCGGGTTCAGAACCGAATAGAACTCTTTATCTTGTTGCTGGTGGTGATGGCTGCCATTGCCGGTTGCGCTGTGTTTCTGGCGGGACGTTTTGTTGCTTATACCATTAGTCGCCCGATTTCCCAGATTGTAAAAAGCTTACAGGAATTATCTCACGGCAATCGCGACTGTGATATTCCCTATAAAAATCTCAACAACGAGATCGGTCAAATTGCCTTGGCTGCAGAAGTCTTTAAAGAGAGCCTGTATCAGGCAGAAAAAGGGGCTGTAAACGAGGCCCGGCGAATTACTTTGGAAGAAAGTAACCAGCAGTTGGAAGAGAAAGTTCGTGAACGTACAGAAGAGCTGGCTTCCCGAAATGAGGAGTTGAAAGAGGCTGTCGATAAGCTGAAAGTGGCGCAGCACGAATTATTGGAGAGGGAAAAACTGGCAGCTCTGGGGGCGTTGGTAGCGGGTGTATCTCATGAATTGAATACGCCTTTAGGAAATGCGCTGACAGTACTGACGTCATTAGGGGATGAACGCAGACGTGTTGACCAGCTGTTTGAATCGGGCAGTCTTACTCAAAAAGATTTGACGTCCTATTTGGAATACTGTGAATCAGGGATGGAGTTGGCCGAGAAGAATCTGATTCGGGCAAGCGAGTTGGTCAAAAACTTTAAACAGGTGGCGGTGGATCAGACCAGTGAAAGTCGACGTCAGTTTGATCTGAAAGAGGTGACTGAAGAGGTTGTGGCCACCCTGAAACCCAGCTTTAAACATTTCAGCTTTGAATTCCAGGTGGATATTCCTGAAAGTATTTATCTGGACAGTTATCCGGGACCTTATGGTCAAGTACTGAGTAACCTGATTAATAACGCTTGTTTACATGGATTTGAAGGGCGGCCTTATGGTTCCATTCGTGTCGTTGGAATGGATAAAGGCGACGAGGTGATGATTCTCGTCAGTGACGATGGTGTCGGAATGTCCGATGAAATCCAGCAACGTATTTTTGAGCCCTTCTATACAACTAAGTTAGGTCAGGGGGGAAGTGGTTTGGGTATGAACATTGTATACAACATGGTGACTGGAATACTGGGGGGGAAAGTGCAAATTTTCAGCCACAAGAACAAAGGTACCCAAATAGAATTGAAGTTACCCAAGCAAGCCCCGGAATCCGGATCACTCGATCAAGCTATGATTGTTGGCTAGTGCCGGATCTCAGATGGGGATGCCCTTGCGCCTTGTGGGCTTTCCTTTAAAATAGCCGCTTCCAAAATCAGTGGTTAATTCATGAACGCATCAGACAACACTTCAGATCAGATTTATTCAACGCCTCAGGAGCGCATTCGCGACTTTGTATTTGATGACAATGTAGCGAAAGTGTTTGAGGATATGATTTCCCGATCTGCGCCTGGCTACAGCACTATTGTGTCGCATATTGGTGTTATGGCGCGTCACTTTGTCCAGCCAAACACTCGTATTTATGATCTGGGGTGTTCATTGGGCGCCTGCTCTTTGGTGGTTAACCAGATGGTTGAAGTAGAAGGCTGTGAGTTGATTGCGGTGGACAGCTCCGAAGCTATGGTGACGCGTTGCCGATCGAATCTGGAACGGGCAGGACATCGTTTTCCTGTGCAAGTACAGCAAGCGGATATTCTGGATTTGGAGATCAAGGACGCATCTCTTGTGGTTCTCAACTTTACGCTTCAATTTATTGATAAAGAAGTGCGTGAAGCGTTGCTTAAAAAGATCCACGACGGTCTGGTGGAAGGCGGCGCTCTGGTGTTGTCTGAGAAACTGGCGTTTAACCACAATTCAGAACAAGAATTAATGATTAAGCTGCATCACGATTTTAAGCGAGCCAATGGTTACAGTGATTTGGAAATTGCACAAAAACGGGCGGCTATTGAAAATGTATTAATTCCTGAATCCAGTGGCGAGCACATCTGCCGACTGGAAAAAGTGGGCTTTTCTAACGTTTATTCCTGGTTTCGATGTCTGAATTTTGCTTCTTTTTTGGCAATTAAATAATGGATGCCAAAGGGGATAGTTTAATCCGGGGAGAATTCCCCTATTCAGCTATTCTCTCAGGTTTCGGCTCTGGCCATTTCTATACTGAGTTATCCTGTTTGTTATGAAGATTACCTTTGACGATATTCTTGAGATTTTACCCAAGACCCCCATTGCACGCTTGGCGAATGGTTTGCCGGAAAAGATTGCCAATGGCTTGTCGGAACAACGCTGGGCGAACCTGAAAAAATGGGTGCCTGTTGTTGAAAGCTTGCCGGATCTGGGCGAAGTGGATTTTGATCTGACGGCTCATGATTTGGCTATCGGTCGTAACCTGGATATTTCGGATAAACAACGCGAAGCGCTTCGTGATCAATTAAAGGCCTTTATGCCTTGGCGTAAGGGGCCTTTCAGCTTGATGGGCATAGACATAGATACCGAATGGCGTTCTGATTGGAAATGGGATCGAGTTGCCCCCCATATTTCTCCCCTTAAGAACCGCTATGTTCTCGATGTAGGGTGTGGCAGTGGCTATCATTGCTGGCGCATGGCGGGTGAAGGTGCGCGAATGGTGATCGGGGTGGAACCGTCGCCGTTATCGAATATGCAATATTGGTCAGTGCGTCATTTCATTGGGGCAAACAACGTTTACATGTTGCCTTTAACGTTGGAGGATGTGCCTTCGAATGTAGTTGGCTTTGATACAGTCTTTTCTATGGGCGTTCTTTACCACCGACGTTCGCCGATTGATCATTTGTACCAATTGAAGGCTTGTATGAAACAGGGCGGTGAACTGGTTTTGGAAACCCTGGTGGTGGATGCACCGGAAGGCACTTCCCCGGAAGGTTACAGTTTGATTCCCGATGATCGGTATGCACAAATGAGGAATGTCTGGTTCCTACCTACCGTTGAAACATTGGTTCACTGGTTGAAACGAGTAGGTTTTAGGGACGTGATGGTGGCTGATATTAATCAAACATCAATTGAAGAACAGCGTTCCACCGAATGGATGGACTTTCAGTCGTTGCGTGATTTTCTTGATCCGAACGATCACAATAAAACCATAGAGGGCTATCAAGCGCCCACCCGAGCTACCCTGGTTGCCAGATTGTAATCAAGAAGGTACCTTGTTCAGCGGTTTGCTACAGCGCAGTGCTGAAATACTGGATGTAAAAGAGGAGATAGCATGTCATCAGGTCGCGGATTAGCGTATCAAGTTGTGCCCGTAACGGCATTCGAACAGAATTGCTCAGTTATTTGGTGTGAGCAAACGAAGAAAGCCGCTGTTGTTGATCCGGGAGGCGATCTTGAACGTGTGCTTGCCGTTGTCAATGAGCGAGGACTCACTCTGGATAAAATCCTGTTGACGCATTGTCATATTGATCATGCCGGTGCCACAGCCGACTTGGCTGAGCAAGCAGGGTTACCAATTGTTGGTCCACAAAAAGAAGAGCAGTTCTGGATTGATATGTTACCGCAACAGAGCATGATGTTTGGCTTCCCGCCTGCTAAACAGTTCACACCGGATCAATGGCTTGAGCAAGGCGACAGCATCCAGTTAGGTGAGCAATATCTGGAGGTGCGTCACTGCCCGGGCCATACACCTGGCCATGTAGTGTTTATTCATCACCCATCGAAATTAGCCATTGTCGGTGATGTGCTATTTAACGGTTCCATTGGGCGCACCGATTTCCCGAAAGGGGATATGAACACCTTGGTGAACTCCATTCATCAACAACTGTGGTCATTGGACGATGACTACGAGTTCATCGCGGGCCATGGCCCGAACTCAACCATCGGTTACGAGAAACAGCATAATCCGTTTGTGTCGGATCACCGAGGTTAAAAATCGAGCTAGAATTAGCTTGTCTCAGCGTAGTGTCGAATGACCGATGCTCGTTGAGAGAACCCTTGATACAAGCCGACCAGTAAAATTTTGGACGTTGCCATGATAGGCAGTGCCAGAATGGTTCCGACAATACCGAACATGCTGCCGAAAATAATCACCCCGACGATCACTACGAAAGGGTGGAGATCCACCGCATTGGCAATGATGGTCGGGATCACCACCAGATTATCAAAGACGTAAGCCACGCCAATAACAGTGACAGCGGCCCAAACGTAATAAATATCAAAGGGCTGTATGCTCATGGCCATCATAATCGGTGGCATGAGGGCCAATATTGGGCCGAGATACGGAATGATCCCGAACAATCCGGCAAACACGCCCAACATGATGGCCGATTCAAATCCTGCCAGAAAGAACCCTGTGGTTGCGACACCGCCTAAGATACTGGTCTGAATGATCACTCCCTTAATGTAGCCCTGAAGCTGGCGAGCGACTCGGTAGTAGATCGACCAACCCATTTCAAAATACTCATTTGGAAGCATCGATAAAAGGCGGTTGCGTGAGGATTTATAGTCTCTTAGCAGAAAGAACACAATAAAGGGCACAAGAAGCAACGTACCCGAGATATCGAGAAGAATATTGGACCCTTGGATGATAACATCCAGATTAAGCTCTGTATTCGAGTCTTGAAGGTATTGATTGAACCCCGATTTATCGAACTGGATTCCGGAGCGTTCAAGCAAAAATTGCAGTTTTTCCAGCCATTCGTGAAGCGTGGATTTCAGTACTGTGAGCTTCTGCTGGATGGCCATGACACCATCCAATAATTTAGGAAAGCCAATCAGGGTTGAGATTGCGCTGATGCACACCAACAGACAGAGAATAATTGACGCTGAACTTGCGGGGCTGATGCCTCTTCCGGTCATTTGATTACCGACAGGCTCAAGCAGGGCATACAAGGTAAAGGATACTAAGAGTGCAAAGATCACAGGTTTAAATAACCAGGCGATACCAATCAACAACGCACACAGAATTACGAAGACCGTTAAGGCCTGAATGGATGGTCGAATCAACCAATTAGGCATTGTTTGATTCCTTGCTATCAGGTACCCGCAGTGTGGGTGTCTCAATGGACTCTTGCAAACCAATGGCTTCATTGCTGAGTCTGAGGCGGGTAGCCAGAATACGAGCGAGGTTCCGCATCAGGCGGGCACCGTCTACCGGATAACGATCAGTTAACTCATCGAGATTTTGTCTTAGAAAGAAAATCAGTTCTGTTGGGCCAACGGCAATGGCATTGGCGGTTCTGGGTTCATCCACTACCAGAGCGACTTCGCCGAAAAAATCCCCGGCTTCAAGACGCGCCAGGTTTTTATGATGTGCTGTGATGTCTACATGGCCGGACAGAATCAATGCCGCACCAATGCCCATTTCTCCTTGATGGAATACAATTTCGCCGTCCTGATACTGTCTGATATGCATCTCGGGAACCAGAATCCGACAATGCTTTCTGGATATTTTGTTGAAGAGTGGAGTTTTCAACCAAAGGTCGGCGATATGCTCGTCCAGTTGCGGTTTTTTTCGGAAAAAGTTGTGCCATAGCGGGCTTTTGGGATTATCCATACCTGTCTCTTTTCAAACAGCCGGCGTGTGTATTTAACTGAGGCTCTTAAAGCCCGTCTCCCAGAAAGTACATTTTCAAGCTGTCTTCGGTTTGTTTTAACCAAAGCGAAAGTTCTGGCGGGATTTTGCTTTCCGGATGTAGTTGTCGTTTGAATATGCGAATACTGTCGATCACCTGAAATATGCTGTCCTGAACCAATGCTCCGATTTCCATGATTAAATCATCGTCTTCGGTGGCCATTTTCATGGTGGTACTGCCACGTAATTTATCCAGGCCTGCATTGACCATGGCTAAATCTATGGACAGTAAACGGAATTTAAGACGTTGTGCCGCGTTGGTGGAAGCAAAGGGATTTTGGATTTCGTCTAACACTTTTTGGCCGCTGGTGACAGCAGCAATCAGCTGGTCATAAACTTTTTGTACTTCTTCGCTGTCCCTGGGCAAATCAAAGTCTGAGGAAGCGTTATGCCATCCCTCAATAATTTTGATCAGGCATTTGGCCACGGTGTCGTTCAATTGTTCACCCATATGGGTTTTCAACACGGTGGCGGCGTAATGAAAGCCGTGTCGGGTATAAATGCTAATCGCACATTCTGTTGCACTGAGTATTTGGCTGGCCAGAGACAGTTTGTCTTCGGTTTTGGCTGAGGGATATCCGCTGCCGTCCAAGTGCTCATGATGCTCCAGTACCAGTTTGGCGATGACTTCCTGATACTCCGGAAATTGATTAAGTATTTGATGCATGATGATGGGGTGAGTTGCGATATGTCGCTCCTGTTCTTCCGAAAAAATACAGTCACGATTATCTAAATCATCACTCAGATGCATCATGCCCAAGTCGTGTAACATGGCTGCAGTTGCCAAATCGTCGTATTCCATTTTTGGCAGCTGCACCATATCGGCTACGCACATGGTGGCGTAGGTGACCAGCATAGAGTGTTCAAACAGTTCGGGTTTACGTTTCTGACACACTGTCACCTTGTTACGCATGCTGGTATTCAGCCTGAGTCTCAGGAAACTGCGTATAGGCATGTCTCTGTCATGCAGGAAATCCAGGCTGGCTTTGTAATGTGGGTTTTCTTTTAAAAAATCCTGGCAGAGTTCCATGAGTGCAGAACCATCCAGAGTGTCTTGTATATCAATGATTTGGTCGACTTCTTTGCTAAGTGAGTGTTGCTGAAGTCGATTTAGCAGTTGTCGATTGATGGATGCCCCTTTTGGTAGCAGCATCACACCTTTGGCGCTGATTATATCCTCGCTGGCGGTGACAACATCCGTTTCCCCCAAGTCAGTGACGTGGCCCAGATATTGATCATTGGTTGTAGTACTGGTCATCAAAGGGTCCTTTATGTGATGGCCTGAAATCAAACAAACAGCCTGCCACTTCACTATAGTGCATTTCTCGGTTTTCGTTTTGGGATTTGCAATTTCATACAGAATAAAATACTGTATATTAATACAGTTATGTAGGGTGAGTTCATCATGCAGGTTTCTTCGATTAAAGGCCGTGGGGTATCTACCAATCCGCTAAATCGTTTTCAGTCGGTTCATTCGATACCGGATCAAGCGTCTGTATGCCGTGAGCAGTCAATCTTGACTGAAGTCATTGAGCAAACAGCGGTGACGGTGATTTCAAAAAATCAATCGCCAGATGTGCCGCATGACCAGTCGATTAACCCATACGCCGGGTGTGAGCACGGTTGTGTTTATTGTTATGCACGTCCAACACACGCTTACCATGACTTATCACCGGGGCTGGATTTTGAAACAAAAATCATTGTAAAAACCAACGCAGCGGATTGCTTTGAACAGGAGATCAATAAAGCCAATTACAAGGTGAAACCCGTATTGATTGGGGCGAATACAGACCCTTATCAACCGATAGAGAAGCAACAGCAGTTAACGCGAAAGTTGTTACAAGTTTGCCTGGAGAGATCGCATCCGGTGACGTTAATTACCAAGAGTGGCTTAATTGAACGTGACTTGGATCTTCTGGGGCCTTTGGCCCATAAAGGATTATGCTCTGTACGAATTTCCGTAACGACGTTGGATGATGGGTTAAAACGAAAGCTGGAGCCGAGAACGGCCTCAGGATCAGCTCGTTTGGATGCAATCTCTAAATTATCGGCCGCTGGTGTTCCGACTGGGGTGTTGGTTGCGCCTGTCATACCCGCAATTAATGATTGTGAGATAGAAGCCATCCTGGAGGCCTCGAAACTTGCGGGCGCGACATCGGCATCCTACGTATTATTGAGATTACCACTCGAAGTTAAAGACCTCTTTAGTGATTGGTTGCAATTACATTATCCACAACGGGCGAAACATGTGCTTAGTCTCATTACTCAAAGTCGTGGGGGGAAAATGTATGAAGCCAAATTTGGTAAGCGTATGACAGGCGAAGGCGTATTTGCTGATATGATTCGTAAACGTTTTGATCTGGCCTGTCACCGTTTTGGACTTCAGACGCTCGATTCCCATAAGTTTAACTATCGACTGTTTTCCAAAGAGGCTTTTGTGTCACAAGAGAGCAGTTGTCAGATGAGTTTGTTTTAGAAAAACTATTGATGTTAGAGTTATAATTAATTTCTACTATGTTTCTGTCAGCGTCATACTGCACTCATTGAATCAAATGACGGAGATAACGAAATGCAGCGTATTACCATTTTTGGTCGTGAAGGGTGCGGTTTTTGTCAGAGAGCTAAGACACTGTGTGAGATAAAAGGCCTCGATTTTGTATATGTGGATATTCATAAAGAAGGAATTTCCAAGGCCGATCTTGAAAAGACCGTAGGCAAACCGGTTCTGACAGTGCCTCAAGTATTTTGTGGTCAGCAATACATTGGTGGCTTTACCGAGTTGGATGCCTTTGTAAAACAGCAAATGGCGGCTTAATGAACTTTGTTTGCAGAACAAGATGATTGAGAGAGTGCTTCAAGTGCTCTCTTTTTCTTGGTGTCCTCTTGAACTTGGTGGTTGCTATATTTTGGCGAATTAGTTTTGTCGCCATGTGCAGGTTGATGTTTGAGAGGTATTCAAGACCTTTTTCACACTGGGTTCCGGCGGAATGTGTTGAAAAATTCGGATTTGCTTCTTGAATTATGAAAGTGAGACAATACATACATTATGAGTGCCGCCGAGAAGCCTGCCTTTTTGCTTTACTCTACCTAAACCCTTTTTCCGCCTCTGCGGACACATCAAATTGAGAAAAAATATGTCAATTACCAATCAAAAAGTCGTCACCATGGATTTTAAAGTTTCTGATACCAACGGTCAGGTATTAGATAGTTCAGAAGGTTCTGAGCCGCTAGTTTATTTGCACGGTGCACAAAACATTATCCCTGGTCTTGAGAATGCACTTGAAGGAAAGCAAGTGGGTGACTTTGTTAAGGTGGAAGTTGCTGCTGCTGATGCCTATGGCGAGTATCACGACCAAATGGTTCAGCAAGTACCTATGGCAGCGTTCGAAGGTGTGGATAAGGTTGAGCCTGGTATGGCGTTCCATGCAGAGTCTCCGGACGGTCATCCGATTCAGATTATCGTAACTGGCGTTGAAGGTGACATGGTAACGGTTGATGGTAATCACCCATTGGCTGGCAAAGATCTTGTGTTTGAAGTGACTGTAAAAGACGTTCGTGAAGCAAGCGCAGATGAACTGGAGCATGGTCACGTTCATGGCCCTGGCTGCAATCACTAAGTTCGAAAGTGACTGAATTTGAACGTGTTTGAATTCAGAAATTAAAAGTTCTTAGCACGAACACTGAGTATCTCCCAGTTGAGGGAGGTGCTTCCCCAAACTGATGAAGAGAGTGAAATACGTGTCAAATCCCGGTATTGCTGCGGTTCTTAGTTTGATTCTTCCTGGTGTTGGTCAGATTTATAACGGTCATTTCTGGCGTGGTATTTTTTGGCTGATTATAACCCCAGGGTTTTGGATTGGAACGGGCGGTTTCTTAGGTTGGGTTTGTCATTTGATTTCTTCTTACACAGCGTATCAGAAGGCGAAAGAAAAATTGTCTTTGGACTATGAAGGTGAGTGATTGGTTTTTGGGTTTTTCATTAATGGCTCTGAATTTGTGAGTTTGTATTAATAATATTGTGCTAAGAAAAAAGGCTGTTCGTATGAACAGCCTTTTTTGTGGTCTTGAAATAAGTTTCAATCAGATGCGATCGCGATGCAGTTGAAAGCGAAGGTTGGAACTGGTAACAGTGCTGGTGCCTGTGTAAAAGAAAGAAATTAACCAGATGAGCTGAACGCCTAAAATCACCTCAGGACTCCATAAGAACGCCAGTCCGGCAGCAAGATCGGCTTTGGCAACTTCAGGTGCCGGGTAAAAGCTCATGAATATGGCGGTGTAGATGACTGCAACGACTGTCATTATTTGGTACGGCGAGATTTTGCTGTCTCCACGGTGGTCTGCTCTTAGTGTTTCAGAATAGAGTCGCCAGAACTGCGTAAATACCAAAGTAAACATCAGTGCAAAGAAGTAATAGCCTTCCAGAAAAGTCAGTAAGCCGATCAATCCACATATCACATACAACACCGAAGTAATGGCTTGAATTGGTAATACTCGCACTCCATGAAGCTCTGAGGCATAACATGCTTTTCGGGTTTCACCTGAAAATGAAAAGCTCAATGGGCCGAATACTTTCTGAACCCAACTTGGTAATTCGTCCATTCGCTTTCCATAGCAGCATCCGAAACTGACACAGGCCAATCGGCCTAAGCCTTCGCCAAAGCTGTAGGCAACAGAGATTGCTGCCATGGTTGGGATTAACGATAACTCGCCATAATTTGCCAATAATGAGTTTGCGCTTTCAATTAAGATCGGTGCCGAAATGATGCCAACGAATGTGGCTCCACCGATGGTAAAGGTATGGCTTTTACCTTCTACAATCCGGGCTACCAAGCGAGCGGATGGAAGGCACAGTGCTAGCATTGCAGCAATCACCACACCGGTCAGAATTAATGAGTTATTCACAGATTCCATCATCATCACGAACAGCAATACACCGATGGCTAATGAGGTGGCTGTGAATACGCCGTAATAGGTCAGGTTGAGTCCAACCCATTCGCCGTTTTCGTTCTTTTTAAAGGGGATGGTTGCTAAAAATTGCCACCGTTCTTTGGTTAGGACTTTGAACATCCATCCTTGAAATGCGAGTAGGCATGCGCCTAATGCCAGTACAAATAATAGGTTCATCTCATTTCCCTCCATTACGTTGGAAAGTGCCAGATTCAATCATTGAATGTGAGTGTGAATTGTTATGAGTGCTGTGTTGTTGGTTGAGGTTGCTATTGGTTGAAATAACCCGTTTTTTGGCTTTGGTCGGAAATGCAATCAATGATCTGACCGCTACGTCGGTTTCGATCAAGGGTTGATTAAATGCTTGGCCAAAACGATTCTTTGCTTGCTGGTGTCTTAGGTTCTCTTTGATTTGCTCTGAGAACTGAATTCGGTTTTTCTGGAAGATCAATACATCGGTACTGCTTCCCGGGTGATAAAGACTCTTGGGCTGGCCTTTTTTAAGGAACATACCAGGCTCAACCGGAACAGGGGTGTCGTATTCCCGCTCGCTGTAACACTGCTCGATTTCTCCGATCATCAAGGCAACGACCTCCACCATGGCAACTAAGCCGACGTTACTGCCTCCGGGGAGATCGGTGTCTATGATGGTGACTACCCTACGGTTTTTGGAATAGGGGGTAACCACTTTTACGATGGCGCCGGGGTTACAGGAATGAAAATGGCCGTCCAGCTCGTAGATGTCGACAACTTTGCCTGATACAGGAACATGGTTGTAGTGGTACTTATCTGGTGTTAATCGAAAGATTGCGAAGTCACCCTGATCGAAAGCGGTGAGCCAGCGTGATTTATCTTCACCGAGCATTTCTTCATAACGGAAGAATTTGTCTTTAATAAGTAACGGCGACTGGCTATCAAAAGAACCAATCAAAATCCGGGAGTCGGCGGGTGACAACACAGCCTCAGGTTCGTTAGGTTGTGGGCGACATTCCCAGTATTTTATTTTCCGCTCAAAGATTCGACGAGCCGTTGTGAAGGACTCGGGTGGATCAATACACTCTTCCAAATTGACTCCGCACTGTTTGAGAAATTTTTTGTTGCCTAATAATCGGGTCGTCAGCGCCATATCAAAGTTTAAATGTGCCAACAGCCGAGAACTGAACGATCCGGTTAGTGCTTTAAACAAGCTGGGCGAGCGCTCTCGGGCTGAACTGTAGAGCCATTGAATGATGCGATCGGCAAATAATGTCTCATCAATGATGTTGTTGTGTTTGTCTATGTATTGGTGGTTCAACATACGTTCACAGTATCCTGATTCTGATCGGAGGAGCTTTCTTTAGTTTTTGTGTTTGAGGTATTGCTGTTATGGCTATGACTTTCTTCGTGTAAAGCCTGTGCATCATTGCTGGTCAGATCGCAATCCAATGCGATGATAAGACCTACCAGCTGACGTATTTCCTGGCTGTTCAGGGTTTCTGAAATCAGGTGTTGTTTTACCTGGAGAAGCCATTCAGGCAGCGTCGTCTTAATTGCCAAGTGTTGTTGTAATGCTTGTTGTTGGGTGTTACTTAACACCAATGCTTGGCTCTGGACTGATTCCAATGCTTCAGCAAGGTGTTGTAGTCGTAATTCGGTTCGGTAATATTCTTCGGCTTTGTGATTAAAGCGCTTACCGGTCAGTTTGATCGGGTTGGTGTGTTTCTCGTCTTTTAATATGTCTCGTACTAATCGGTCAGAAACGGCGTTTCTGCCGTTGATGCGATCTTCCAAGTCGCGCACTGTTTCCTGTAATCCCAAGTGCTCTATCAGTTCAGCACCTTCGTCTTTGATGAAGGTTATCAATGCCTGACGATAATCTTCCAAGCGAATGGCATTGAAGCCTTTGTTGCGTCGGCTTT
>JBFHTA010000062.1:0-16097 GCA_041590855.1 Pseudomonadales bacterium | reverse complement strand
CTCCCTCTAAGGCTACCCGTCTCAGATACTGACGTGGTTTTATAGAAATTGATATCCACGCTGTTGTCGTCCCCATTAGAGTAAGTCACTTTACACAAACGGGACTGGTCTTTTTCATTCTCAGTAGCTGACTGCAATTGAGACTTTTGCTTGGTGTATGCAAGACTGTAATTGAAGTCACGCTCTACCCCATCTGAATCTGGCAGTTGGACATCAATGTCGTTGTAGGTAAAGTCATCTGAGGTGTTTTCATCAAACAGGAAGGAATACGTCGCAGGCAAGAAATCACAGTCGTTCTCACCCCACACATTTTCCAGGTAATCCAGGTCAAACGATCCAAACCCTTCGGCACCATAGAAATCGTTTTGAACATTTTCCTGGGTTAAGACCGCAAACAGGAAACTCACCGGCCAGGTATCCAACACATCTGTCGAACCTACCTCATTCACAGTAATCTGGAACCGGGTCGGCGTCGGCGAGCTGGTACTGTATTGACCAAACTGCAAGAATACAAATTCACGATTATCCACTCTCGGAACATTAAATGTTTCTGTGCCAGAGTAATCACTGTTGAAGCGAGTGATCGAATCAGCAACATGCTCCATGGTGAAAATAAACTGACCATCAATTGAGATACGCCCAACGCTTTGATCGAAGTTGTCAGTATTTTCTGCTTTTTGAGCAAGATTAATATCACTGAAATTAAATGCAGAACGAACCACGGTTGCTTCCGTACCATCAAACTCACCATCCACCTGGAGACTGATGGCTGCATTTTCATTAAATTTCAGAATCAAGCCTTCATTTGAAGCAACTTCAACCCCTGATCCTTGAGTTTGAAAATCAAAACGATAAGCGCTGTCATCCTGTTCGTCTTCTGGACGGCTACTGGATAGAGATGCATCGTCATTGCGATAAGTGAAGGTCAGATTAAAGGTAGTATTTAAGTATTGGCCATCGATCGTATAAGTGCTGCCAAATTTAGAAAGCGTCGCTGTTACCGGGTTATTATTCGAATCTGTAGAGTTAAGAGTGAAGTCATCCCCATTCCATTCCGGATCAAGAATCTGGTCCAAAGCAGCCGCTAACACCAAAGTAAAGTCGTTACCCAGGGTTTCCATATAACCGATGGATTCTCTGGCACCCGTCTGAATAGCACCTAGCATTTTTTCAAACTTATCGTGAGCCGGGGTATCGGGATCGACTTCCTGGTCGTACCAATCCAGGAAATCAAACATCAAGGTTTTTGAAGACGCAATCTTATTTGAGATCTCGTCAAGAATTGATTGAGATGCCGTTTCTTCGGTCAAGGTATCTACCGGCTCATTCAAAATCGATGCTTCAAGATCATCCAGTTGTGTTTTCGCAGTATCAGAAACGAACCCACTAACTTCTGCATGATCAGTGATACTTTGCGCCATCGCAAAAATGGACTGCAGATCCTGATCATCCGAGCCCGAATAGCGATAAACCAGCTGACCACCATTATTTAGATAAAGTGTATTCAAAGCTCTTAAACCAGTACCCATTGTTACCGGAGTACCAAACTCCGGGCGAGAAGCGGTAGCAGTAATGCCAGCGTTTACGGCAGATAACAACCAGGTATTATCGTTGGTAACATTACTGGATAGATTAGAAACATCTACCATGCTGTGAGTCAGAATATTAATACCATCTAACTGAAATACTTTGGCAATTTTATCGTAAACCGCTCGCGCATTATCTTCACTGAAACCGCCGCCAACATTCACAATTTCATTGGCAGCAATGGTGGTCAGTGCTGACAGGTTTGCAGTCTGAGAACGAACACTGCTTGAGTTTGAAAGCTCGGGAACCACTGTTCTTAATTCAAAATCGATAGGCAGCAACTCGCCAAAAGCTACAGTTTCGGCCGTTTCCGGGTGAATACAACCGTTGGTATCATCGCAACGATATTGCCCTACATAATACGGATCATCAATTTCAACACGTGAACCATCGGTATCACGGCAGGCACCTTCTGCTTGATCGTACTCGGCACGCTGTGTGGTACAAGTAGCCACACCCACTTGCACAACCAAAGTACGGTTACGGAATGAATCACCGTTAAGAGTGACCGAGAAATTACCCGAAGAATTAGTAAAGACATTATCTTCCGCACCCTCGATATTCGGGTTGGAAGGAATCGTACTGGAAGAAGTGGTTACTCTGTAAATATTTACCGGCGCACCGATAATGGTGCCTTTCACGGCTTTGCCCGACAAGGTAATGTCCGGCTTGGGTCCGATGGAATCACCGCTGCTGTCACACCCAGACACAAACGCAAACGCGGTTAACACGCCAAACAACTTGAACAAGTTATTTTTATTATTTCTTAGAAAAGATGGGGAGGCCACAAAGTCACCTTTTAGCACTAGCTGAAATTAGAGGTTTTATTCTATCTTGTACCCTACTTAAATTCTATTTACGAAACAATGCTCTAACCGAACAATTTGTTACGCTTACAAAGACAAGTAGTCTCAGTTCACAAAACCGAAGAACCGGTTTTATGAGACTGATGCAGTTAAAGCACGGTTATAAGATTACTGATTAAGATATCGGTTCCACTCGTTGAGCAGTTCAGACAAGGATTGTGCCTGCCCTCTTAAGGCCTCTAACTCTTCTTGTGAGTCTTTAACCCCCATATAGAGCTTAATGTCTTTTAGTTTGCCCACCAAAGGACTGTCCGGCCGCTCCATGCGATACATCTCAAGTTTCCAGCGAGCACTGTGACAAGCCATTCGATAAAATGCCAGTTTCACACCCAGACTCACTAACTCATGATTGAAAAGATCGGCAAATAATTCAGAGTTTAAAGACAACAGAATGACTTCATGACAGTTTTCATCCGCTGCAATGGTCGCAGCGCGCTCATCATTGTTAATCATTGCAAAGGTGCCAAAGCTTTCCCCCGGCGAAATATAGTTCACCTTCTCTTCAGGATTAACACTGTCACCCGAGTAAACTTCAAGTTGCCCTTTCAACAAGAAGTAAATTGAAGAGTCGATGTCTCCTTTGTAGATCACGACTTCTCCCGGTGACGCCTTATAGATTCGCGCCAATGACAACAAAATCTGGTACTGCTCATCTCCCAGCTTTTTGACTTCATTAAAAAAGGAGACGCCCAACAACAAACGTCTTAGCTGATCATCTTCCATATCTATCTCGATCAACATCAAAAACTCCTTAACTTATTACACTCTTATCGAGTTACTTCTTGTTATTAGTCTTGCCATAAGCATAACTTAATATTAAGTTTTAGGAACCTAAGATATAAATCTTAGCCAAGGATTTTAAGATTTATATCAAACATGTCTACGAATGGGAGTTTTCGATGTACCTAATCAAAACATTCGATCTTGAAATTAAGTGTGACAACTTAGAAACGCTTAAGGAAAAGCTGGCAGATCTGTGTGGTCAATCCGTCAGTATTCAGTATCCATCTGAAAGCGGCGACATCGATAATCTCTTTGTCCATATCATGGAAGATGGCACTGTCGTTGAAACCTACAACAAACAACGTACCGTTGATTTAAACAATTTGCACCTGTGAGTTAATTATTCATCGTATGAACCCATTTACTTACAGGGAATATCACTCGACTTTATTGCCAAGTAACCATAAACCGCTTACAAGCCACCTGGCCATCGTTGCACATCAGGACGATGCCGAAATTATTGGTTACTCTGGCATCCAGACCTGCTTTCAGCAACAAGATCAATGGTTTAGTACCATCACCATGACCAACGGAGGCGGCGCTTCCCGTGGTGGTCGTTATCGTGATGTATCAAATGACGCTCTTTCAGAAATACGTCAATCCGAACAGGAAAAAGCTGCAGTCATAGGCGAGTATGCTTTTTGCCAGCAGTGGCAATGCAGCAGCCAACGTTTGAAAGAAAACAGCGAGCAGGCTACACAGCAGCTGGCAGAAACTCTCGCCGAAATGAAGCCATCCGTCATCTACACCCACAATCCGTTCGATAGACACGCAACCCATGTTACAGTGATGAAAATCACATTAGCCGCATTGCAACGAGTCATAGAACAGAACCCAGACTATCAGCCAACGTTGTTTGGCGTCGAAGTCTGGGGAAGTCTGGATTGGTTACCGGATCACTATCGTATCGAGCTGGACT
Source organism: Pseudomonadales bacterium (assembly GCA_041590855.1). Classification (GTDB taxonomy): domain Bacteria; phylum Pseudomonadota; class Gammaproteobacteria; order Pseudomonadales; family Litoribrevibacteraceae; genus Litoribrevibacter. Next base: position 11,942 of record JBFHTA010000062.1, on the reverse strand, counting down.
GCTCAAAGATGCCGAATCTCGAACAGGCGCTTATTGGTGTTCATGACTCACAGATTGACGGCAATAAGGGCTATGACACTGCGGTGCTCGGCCGCCGACGTGCAAATGCCACTTTTGCATCCACGCACAGTGAAGATCAATTCCAATCAGTAAACCTGGCTATTGATTTAACCCAGGTATTGATCGGAGATGCCAGTCTTAGCAAGCTCATGAGCGATGTTCTGACCACGTTCACAGAAGAAAAACTTGAAGGATTAGGCACCTTTGCTTAGTTACGATTCATCTCGGCGCCTAACGTGTCATTTTCTTAACAAATACGACAACAAACAGCGCCATGGTAAAACTGCCGGTGAAGGCCTCCAGAGCAGCCATGACTTTCGACCCTCCCACCGGGGTATAATCACCATATCCCAGAGTGGTAAAGGTCACGACTGAATAGTAGAGACAATTTCCGAACGCCAAAAGATTCTCAGAAAAGCTATGGGATAGATTCAAGCCCACCATGCCATTTGCTCCTGAAATCCCAAGAAAATAGTACGAAACAGCACAAAACAGGATGAGTGCCATAGAGAATAAAACAACACGTAAGGGCTTTTCACCATACCCGCAGAAAACATCTACCATCTTGGATACAAATCGTTCAAATGATCCCATGGGCATCTGATAACGCCGGACCACCATTTCACGATGGAAGAAATAGCCGGCAGTCTCAAACAAGCCTTGCTTCTCACAATTTTTACGAATGTTACGATAAATCTCTTCGGCTTCCTGGCAGTGATCAATTGCCAACGCAACCTCGCCTTCTTTGAAGGCTTCCTTCGCTTTGATCTCCTGATAGTTAAAATCGCCCCACTTAATGTTCTCAAGACGGCATTTACTGATATCCACGCCTAATAGGTTACAGCCTTCCAGATTCGCGCAATGCAAATTGGAAAAGCTCAGATTCGCCTTCATTAAGGAACTGCCACTAAAGTCTACCGCAAACAAATGAGCATGATTCAAATCTGCACGATATAAATCGGCATCCCGAAAGGTGTAACCCGTCTTGGAACCACGTTTGACCAGGTTAATGTTCGAGAGGTCCACACGCTTTAACTGAAAACCATCCATTGACTTGCCCGACCTGGCCCAATCCTCCAGCTCTTGCTTAATATCGTCGTTTGACTTATCCACGACAGGATCATGCCAATAGCAAAAGGGAGAATCGCCATGACATGACATGTCACATTGATTTCCTTCCCGATATCGATAAATACATGTCTTGATAGACTGTTCCATAGAAGATACTTACCCAATATCTGGTTATAATTCGCGCCTAGTAGGGAACCTCTGAACAAGTATAGACACATGTAGAGCGAGCCAACCAACAGGAATTGTTATGCCCCAGCATTTAAACGACTTAACCCGGCGACTCCAACGCAGCCTGCCGACTGCCAGACTGGTCGAGGCCGGCATGCCATTAACCCCATGGTTAAAGCTCTGGCTACTGGACGATTCAAATATGGATCGTCCTTTCAGCCCTGAAGAAGTAAGAATCATCTGGGAGGCGCCCCCATACTGGTGTTTTTGTTGGGCCAGCGGTCAGATCATGGCTCAGTACATCGAACAAAACCCGGAGACAGTAAAGGACAAAGTGGTCGTAGATTTCGGCGCAGGCTCAGGAATCGCTGCCATTGCCGCTGCAAAATTTGGAGCAAAACGCGTCATTGCCTGTGACATCGATGAAGATGCCTTGATCAGTTGTAAAGCCAATGCAGAGTTAAACGGCGTTGAAATGGAATTCAGTGACGACTTCTTCCACCTGATTAATGCGCTGGATAATATCGACGTAATCCTTGCTGCCGATGTGCTTTACGATAGAGACAATATTCCGTTACTGACCGAACTACGAAAGAATTGCCAATCAATTCTGATGGCCGATTCTCGAGTGAAAAATCTGGACGTTGACGGCTATCAGGCGTTCGCAGAAGGCAATGCAGAAACACTCCCGCCGCTTGAGCGTTTCGACGAGTTTAAGCACGTCATCATTTATGCGGCCAAAGGTTTAAAAAACGGCGGTTAATGGTGAGATGACATACAGGCTTTTAATAAAGCAGTCAGTTTCTCTTTACCTAAATCACGAGCCAATCGAATGTTTCTTTCCGGTATTTCTTCCGGATTTGAAATGTTAGCCAACACCTTTTCCATAGAAGCTTCACGAATGATGTGCAGCGTCGGATAAGGTGATCGGTTGGTGTAATTGGCCGGGTCCGACTCTTCTGATCCTTCAAAACAGTAATCGGGGTGAAAATGCGCCAACTGGTACACCCCTTCATAACCTTCATCTAACAGCAGCTTTTCAGCAAACATCAGGAAATCCAAAAAGTCCTCAAAATCAGTTAAGAGCTCCGGAAAAATAACCAAAGTCGTCTCACACTTTTCATTCTGATCCAGATAGCGAAACTCGTCTAATAAAGCATCCAGCGCTTTAAAAAATACATCTCGTTTATCCTGTAGGGATTGTCCTGAAACATTAAGCAAGGTGTAGCGAATGCTGTTTCTTACCACTTCACGCTTTGCAAACGGACAAAAATTAAGCCCGACAATAACCTCTTCTACCCACTTACGCGTCGACAATTCCGGATCTGGCTGTTGGTTTTTCATATCTGATTGCTGGCTTTTCATTAAAAACAGGTACCTCGATGATCCGGCCATTTTATCTCATAACTCAAGCGAAGAAACCTCTGAATAACAGCATCATTGTTAGCCTCTAATTCATCAAAGCAATTGACATGTCAGACAATCAAGTTAGGATGCTCCATTCCTCCAAGTGGAATGCAGTTATAGGAAATATCATTATTATGAGAAATGTTTGGGCAATATTTGCGGTTCTGTTCGCGTTCACATTTGCGTTTACCCCCATGGAAGCGGAAGCCAAGAAGTTTGGCAGCGGCAAGTCCTTCGGTAAGGCATTTAAAACAGCTCCCGCCAAAAAACCTCTAGCGGATAATAAAAACAATTCTTCAGAGACTGCTAAAAACTCTTCAAATTTACAAAACAACCCAGCCAACAAATCACGTAAAGGTTTGATGGGTGGAATTTTGGGCGGCTTATTAGCCGGCGGTCTGATCGCAGCCTTGATGGGTGGTGCATTTGAAGGCATCCAATTCATGGATATCCTGATCATTGCATTGATCGCTTTTGTAGCCTACCGCCTCTTTAAAGCAATGGCACAGGCCAAAGCCTCTTCAATGAACCGAAGTGCGTATGCTGGTTCATCCGGTTATTCGGCGCCATCACAAGAACAATTTGAATCACAAAAAGTTGAACCTCAAACCTTCGAAAAACCAGCGCCTGCTTTTGGCGGAACTCAGCAAAGCGGCGAAACAGCCAGTGAAGACGTTCCACTGGATCTGCCACCTGGTTTTGATTTAAATGGTTTCCTAAGTGGTGCATGTGATCATTACAGAACCCTTCAAGAAGCCTGGAACAAAGGCGACTTTGATATTATTGCAGAGTACACCAGCCCTAAACTGGGTGAAGAATTGATTGCAGAGCGTAAGCAACTCGAAGGCGAACAACACACAGAAGTCCTTTATGTTGATGCTGATCTTGTTCGAGCCCATCAAGTATTTGGAACGGCTCAGGTAAGCATCAAGTTCTCTGGTCGTTATAAAGACACCGTAGAAGGTATCGAAGATGACATCGCTGATATTTGGCATCTGGAAAGAGATTTGAAAGAACCAAATGCGCCTTGGTACATAATTGGTATCGAAAGCTAAGTTAGTTCGTCATCTAACAAAAAAACGGCCTTCTCTGAAGGCCGTTTTTGTATCCAGTGAGTGTTCAAATTCTATTGAAGCAATTGATTCCCAGCTAACCGAACGCCAACCAAATCCCAACACCCAGCATTAATGTTCCTGCCAGGCGATTCACCAACTTCACGTTATCAGCACTTTGCAATAAGTGGCTGACCGTCTTCCCACCCGCTGCATAGAGTAGTAAACAGATCAATTCAAGAATCAAAATCAGGCTAAGTAACACAATCAGCTGAGATGCCATGTGACGATCCACATCAATAAAGGGCGGCAATAAAGCCACAAAGAATGCCCAACCTTTGGGGTTTGCAACTGCGGTCACAAAGCCTTGCAGCGCCAACTCTTTACGAGATACATCGAAGTTATGCGAGCCATCATGATTCAGAGCCATCTTGCCTTTTGAACGCCATAATTGCACGCCCAGGTAACCAAGATAACCGCCTCCCAAATATTTAAAAACATCAAACACTGCGGGGTAATTCAACATCACGGCTGCAACCCCCACCACAGAGAGCGTTGCAACCAGTCCTACCCCAATCAGTTCCCCGGCCATCATCCAAAGCGTGCGGCGCACACCAATGGTCATGCCCATGGTCATAGCTAACGTCATGCACATCCCTGGCGTTACAGACACAAAGAAGAACGTAGGAATGAATACCGCCAAAACCGTTAAGCTGATGAAATTGAGCTCCATGAATCCCCCGAATAAAGTGTTATTCCCTGTGGGCAGTGGTATTAAAGGTATATGAGGCAACCGTACCGTCTTTATTAAAACGGATGACCAGGTCTTTAGTGTTCTCAGGGCTAAAAACACTGTACTTGTACAGACCGTAAGTCCAAGTCGTTAAACCGCTCTCTGAACCAACACGCCAAGGGGAGCCGAATATTGCCTTAACGTCAGCTTTCGTCGTTGAATCCACCACCAGTTGTGGAATCGCCTCTTCCGGAAATTCTTTTCCAACAGTGGCGCAGGCACTTACAATGCTGGCAAAAAGCAGCACTAACAAAGATTTTATTAATCCGGTTTTTGATAGCTTCATGTTTTTCATCCTTTTGTGAACATCAAATTATTGACCAACTAATCATTATTTAAAAGCTCTTAAACAGAGGATTCCCGGGAACACCTGATTGAGTCGTATTGAGAAAGTGATTGGGTTAAAAAGTTCAACATGTCCTGGCGAATTTCTATCGGAGCCAAGACTTCTGAGACCGTCGCAATCGACAACAACCAATTTCGTAATTGAATGGTCCGTTTCACCGAAGCAAAGAGTCGGGTTTGGCCATCGTCTTCTGTCAGCAATCGTTGATCTGTACTGATCGGAGATTCTTTCAAATCCTCAATCAGCCGATCATTATCAGCCGCTATTCGTAATTCAAGCTGATGTAAGCAATTGTCGTGATAGTCGACGAATACGTCCATATTTCCAGCTTTCAGGTAACGCTCCAAAACAAATCCGGCCGGGACTTCCAGTGACGCCTGCTCCATCCAAATTGAATCAATCTTATGGATCAGGAAATTTCGACAGGCACCCTCTTCCATCGGGTCACCCTGTTTGATCGCCACCAAATAGAGTTTGGGTAACAAAATAGCCACGCCCAGCGGATGAACCCGATATCGTTTACCCCGGTATTCAAACCCCAGTTGTTTGTTTTGAATGATGGCACGGTAGACAGTATCCAAATGATTCATATCGAAATCAGCTGCTTGGAGACTCTGACCTCGCTGATAGAACTCAATAGAATCCCGGAACCGCCTGAAATCTTTGGAAGACACTTGCTTAGACGATTGACCAAGCCGCATCTCAGCTGCGTCGAATATTCGGGATAACTCCTGATGGGTATTTCGTGGCAATAAGTCGGAAAGATGCTTTTGGGTCATGGCAAAAGCGATGGCCATGTTCTGAGGCATTTTTTCGAAGTCATAGCTAATGTCGTTGTAAGGATCGAGCCGCCACTTGAGGGAGCGCCCCTCACCTTTCACACGCTCCAATCCAAACTCGTTTTCAGCTATTCCCTCTTCATCTTCGCTACCCCAAAGAAAATTGAGATCCCGTTGCACCACGCGCATTTGAGTCTTTGGCGCTAATGTTTCGTCAAGATAGCCCTCATTAACCAAAAAAGAAACAATCTCTTCCGTTGAAAGATAGCTCCGATGAGTGCGCAACAACTCTAGTATTGAAATTCTTCTTAAAAATGTTTTCATTTTTCTCCATGGCGACACTATATGTCGCTTCAATCCTTAAACTGAATCCTATCAACTGAAAACAACCCCGTCGATAGGAGAATATCATGTACAGAGTGAATGCATTTACACAGAAAGGCACCAAGTTCCGTTTTCGTGTTCAAGGAGAAAATATTCTGGATGTGCAAGACAAAGTGCACCAAATGTTTCGTACTCTTGATATGCGCTTGGTGTTGGTTGAACCTGTGAAAAGTTAGTTTGGGCAGACAATGACAAAGAGTGATGTTTGACTGATCAGACGTATAAAGTGCCCGATCAGTCAATTCTCTTATTCAATAAATCAATCTACTGAAACATTGCCTCGTTAAAAAATGTCCCTCAGACATCAACATCTGTCACCACTAAATCGGCCTGTGCTAGCCATTGCAGCATCGCCTGACGATTAAGGGGTCGGCTCAAATAAAAGCCCTGAATCTTGTCACAGCGCATGGCGGTCAATAAATCCTGAACTTCTTTTGTTTCTACCCCTTCAGCAACCAGAACATACCCAAGATTGTGCGCCATATCTATGGATGTCTGGACAATCACGCGATCACTCTCAGACACCAGAATATCCGTGATCAAAGAGCGATCCAGCTTTATTTCCGTCGCAGGTAAACGCTTGAGATACGACAAAGATGAATAACCTGCACCAAAATCATCGATAGACAGTTGAATCCCTGTCGCGGTTAATGCATTCAATGCCACTATGCCCGAATCCGGATCGTCCATGACAGCCGTTTCAGTCAGTTCCAAAATCACCTTATTAGCAGGAATACCGAACTCATCAAGCTGGTGTAACAGATAGTCCGGAAGATCTTTTTCTGAAAGATTCCTTGCAGAAATGTTAATAGATAAATCCCCTTGGTAGCCATCCTGGCGAAAAATCACAAAGTCAGATAAGGCTTTACGAATGACCCAACGAGTCAACTCAGAAATCACGCCGGTTTCTTCCGCAAACGGGATAAACTCGTCCGGAGGAATAAAGCCCATTTGCGAGTGATTCCATCGAATTAAGGCTTCCATTCCGACAATTGCCCCAGTCGCAACAGCCATTTTCGGCTGATAAAACAGCTCAAGGTTATTCTCGTTAAGATCATGACGCAGATCCGACATCAAGGTCAGTCGACTCTCATGATAAATATCCTGCTCTTTCGAATAGAAATTAATGCCCAGTTCATTAGGAATATTCATTTCAATGCTAACAATGGCGTTGCGAATCAATCCTTCCGCACTGTCGCCGTGAATCGGATACCGCGCTGCGCCAAACATCGGATTCAAATCCAGACTCAGACCACCAAATTCAAACGGCTGGCGTAGCCTCTCCAAAAACTGGATGTGAGGCTTAGGTCTGGCAATGGTTTCAATCCGGTTCAGTAACACTCCAAAGGTATCGCCAGAAAAATTGCATAAATAATGGGTCTTGGTTGGCGTTCGTTCCAAGGCCACGATTCCAGGCAACCTGGCCAATTCCTCGCTGTAGAAGTCCGTGAGCGACTGTAATAACGACTCCCCGGTAGATAAGCCCAGCGTACGGCTGATTTCCATGTAGCGCTCGATACGAATCAATAACACCATAAAGTCACCGTCCGGTTCGGTGGCAATACGCTCATTGAACGCCATTTCAAACAAATTTCTGTTAGGCAGTTTAGTGACCGGATCATGCAACATTGCCTGAACCAGTGCTTCCTGGGAATCCCGTTTCTGCTTCGCTTGCTCAATACTGGCAAGCTGAGCAGTGATTTTTGCCTCTCTTTCATTGTATATACGGTAAGCCAGCGCAATCATCAAAATAATAGCCTCAGCCCCGGACCCAATCTGCATACCATAATGGGTAAAGAAGTTTTCAGGCAGCATCCCCATAAACCGCATTAATGTCAGAATACTGCCCAGGGTTAGCATCGACCAGGCGAAAGTAAACATCGCACCCGCCCGATTGCCGGAGGCCCAAACAATCGGACCGGAAATCAACAACAGCAGGAAGAACGGAACAGAAACCACGGCAGATAGCCGGATGGAATAATCATAATCAAGAACAAACGACCCCAGTAAATTTATACTTTCCAACACAATCATAAGGCACAAGAAACCATCCAGCTTCGGAGTAAAAGTGGCGGTTTGCATGAACTCTCTGGCAAAGAACAATGAGAACAAAGCCAACATGGGCAACGCACTGAGTAACAACTGATTCCCTGCAACAGGCCATTCCGGGAAAAGCATTTGATTGGCATAACCACGCAAGCAGGAAAAGAATAAAATGTACCCGGTGTTTGCCAATGCATAGTAGAGATAAATACGTTCCCTAAGCATCGCAAAGATGGCGAAATTCAATAACACGACAATGAACATGCCGCCAAAGTAGAACAGATAAAAGCTGGTCTCTTTTGAACTGTGCTCATAGAAAGGTTTTTCTTGCCATAGTTCTATCGGGAACACCATGGTGCCTTTCGATTGAACCCGGATATATATACGGTCCTGCTCCCCTTGCTGTTGCGGCAAACGGAATACGAAGCTGGGATGAAAGATTTCCCGGTTTGAAAAGGGTCGCTGATCCCCTACATGACTGGCCTTTACCACGTCGGTGCCTCTGACTTGGTAAAAGTCCAGATAATCCAGTAGCGGGTAGTTAATCGTGATCAAGGTTTTGGCTGGCTCTCTCATCCCGTTTTTAACATCCAGCCTTAACCAGAAGGCCGAATGAGAGAATCCAAAATTACCACCGCCTTTAGCTACCCGGGTCCAGGCTGAATCCTCAAGGTTGATAACCTCCCAGAGGCTAAGCTCGGAACTGGTGTCCTCCAGATACTGAAAAGAAACATCCAGCACCTGGGATTCCTGAAGATAGATGTTGACCGGAACTGAAGATGCCCGTGGCATTGACGAGGCCAGAACGTTTACAGATGTAAAAATCGAAAGGATGCAAAAAAGCAACCACAGACACTGGAATCGCACAGAGTCTATTAGCCTGAAACAAAAATATTTACTTAAACCATGCTGAAGCGGCATAAAAGAAACACGTTTTTATAGTTATTTTAATTCTAAATACTGGCAGCAAATTAACTATAAAATTATAGAGACATTTCTTTCTAATTCCTCCGTCTCCTGACAACAATCAACATTAGTATACAAATTGTTACTTAAGGAACCCTGAACAAAATCAGGGACACGCAAGGCCGGGCCTGAATTCCTAGCAGAAAACATTCAAGCCCGACCTTGAGAACAATAAAGCCCAGTAAATTAATGATGTTTACCTAATCGGGACATGCGTTTTTCACGAAACTCGGACATTTTCTCCAGTTTTTCTTTTTGCTCATCCGTTAACACGTTTCGAATGGCCATCATAACTTCCGCTTTCTGAAGAACACGCTGTTTTGCGCCCTCCCCCGCAGCTTCCGCAATCTGATTCACTCTTTCCTGGTCAGCACCGTCGGAAATTGCTTGCCTGAGCTCACCCATAATTTTCTTAGGATGCGGATGGGCCTTATTGCTTTCCATCTGCTGTTCGATGATCGGCCGTACTTCGGCAATCTGTTCATCCGTTAAGTCCAGCATCATGCTCATACGCTCAAAGCGTTGCATTGGCGAATGATGAGGACCACCTTCAAATCCGCCGCCCATTCCTCCGCGAAAAGCCAATACAGGTACACTCAGAGTTAACACACCTGCCAATAACACTGCTTTAGTTGCTCGTTTCATATCTGACCTTTGTTTTAAATCATGTGGAGCAGCCTCGCCTTTAACTGGCTGTCCGGAGTTAATGAATGTTAATACGTCTGTGATCGCTCACCTGATGAGATCAGTCTAAACGTCCTGATTGTTAATATGGGGCAACAAGGAGTAAAGAAGATGTAAAGTATGTGCAAAGAAAAGGGATATAGGTTTATTCTTCTTATCGAACAACGTTATTCCAACGATACTGGCTCAGAAATAATCCATTAACGTAAATAATCACAGCCCTATGCCTCATATTTTACTCGTCGATGACGACACCACACTCAATGAACTGCTTGCTGACTACTTGGGCAGTCAAGGCTTCGACGTTTCCAGTGCCTATAACGGTCTAGAAGCCTTAGCCAAGCTCAAAGATCAAACGCCGGACTTAATGGTGCTCGATATCATGATGCCAGAGCTCGACGGCCTTGAAACACTGAAAGAGGTTCGAAAACACTCTGAACTGCCTGTGTTAATGCTGACCGCAAAAACCGAAGATATTGATCGCATTATTGGTTTAGAGATGGGCGCAGACGATTATCTGGCAAAACCCTGCAACCCCCGAGAGCTGGTTGCCAGAATAAAAGCCATACTTCGTCGAAGCCAGGTAACACAGGAGCCAACCGCTCCAACGTCATCCACCCAGATTACCCTTGGCGGCCTGACCATCAGCCCCACACGATATGAAGCGCATTATCTGGAAACGCAGATCCAATTGACCGGCGCTGAGTTCAAACTCTTATTGGTATTTATGTCCAACCCCGGCATTGTTTTGAGTAAAGAGCAGCTGACTGAAGACGTATTAAACCGGCCACTCGAAATGTATGACAGAGCTATAGATGTTCATGTCAGCAATCTGAGAAAAAAGCTTTCCAGAGAAGGAATCGCCTCTGATTTGATCACCAACATTCGAGGACAAGGCTACCTCTTCAAACAAGAGCTTCTCACTCATGACACTTCATCAACAAAGTAAACCCTAGTAATGCGTACCCTATTCGGAAAAATATTTCTGTCATTTTGGCTGATGGTGCTTTTGACCTGCGCCATTACTATTCTGGTTATTCGGTTATCAAAACCTCAAACCAATGAGCTGCCACCCCACCTGTCCAAGTCTGTGGTGAGAGCGGAACTGGCCTACCATCAAAACGGTGAAAAAGGACTAATCCGCTGGGGGATGCACGTCAATCGAAAGTTCGCCCCTCACAAGGTTTTTGTGCTCTCCAAAGATAAAGATCTCCTGAATCAGGAGCTACCCATGTCGGTACTCGAACTGGCTAACAACATATCTGCAGAGCAGAAAACCATTGGTCAACGCTTCGGTAAAAATGTTTACTTTGGCTATTACATGACGGATTCCCAGGGGAATGGTTACAAACTGATCTTTGACCGTCCACCCGCAGGGAAAGAAAAGTTCAAGCTGCTGTTCCAGAACATTTGGATCGTAATTCTACTGGTAGCAGGCTTTACCGGGACCTTCTGTTATCTGCTGGCCCGAAGTTTTGCTCGACCGATCAAAGCCATACAGGAGGCCACCAAAGCCTTGGCGGATGGAGATCTGGATATCCAGGTAGCAGACCAGTTTAAAGGCCGAAAAGATGAAATTGGTGCTCTAGCGAACGACTTTGATCGTATGACACAGCAATTAAAGCACGCATATAATCATCAAAGTCGCCTGATTCATGATATGTCCCATGAACTCAGAGCCCCCATCAGCCGAATGCAGGTTGCACTGGCGCTTTTGGAGCAAGAGGAGACCCTATCCAGCACGCAAGGAAAAGCCATGTTTGATCGGGTTCAGGCCGAAATCAACCAGTTTGATCAAATCATCAAACAAACCTTGGCGCTCCCTCTCTTTGAGCAACAAAAACACCCGACACTCGATGCAGTACAAGACATTTCAACAACCCTGGAAAGTCTGATTGATGATCTGCAGTTTGAAGCGCAATCCGATTTGGCCATTCACTTAACGACTGAACCTGAGACTGGCCCATTTCTTATTCAAACAAAAGATAATTGGCTCGATACCATCCTCAGAAACCTGATCAGTAATGCTCTTCAATATCGTCAAGCCAATACTGAAATACGCATTCAGTTAACTACAGCCAGCGATGTTCACAAAGTCTGTGTGTTTAATGAAGGCAATGGTGTTGAAGAAGATCATTTGAACGACATATTTGAGCCATTCTATCGAGCAGACAAAGCACGAACGCCCG
>JBFHTA010000061.1:0-16134 GCA_041590855.1 Pseudomonadales bacterium | reverse complement strand
CGATCTGTATTGATCCATCTGGAAGACATACGCCAACACCTGGGCTACCGCAATATAGAGTCCTTCCGGAATCTCATCACCAATTTCTGTGTTGTAGTAAATAGAACGAGCTAACGGCGGCGCTTCAAGCATTGGAATATCATGCTCTTTGGCTATCTCCCGTATCTTCAGTGCGATTTGATCAGCACCTTTCGCCAGCATGATCGGAGCAGACGCCCGCGCCGGGTCATATTTAAGCGCAACAGAATAGTGAGTCGGGTTGGTAATGATGACATCAGCATCCGGAACATCGCCCATCATACGGCGCTGAGCCATTTCCATCTGTAATTGACGAACCTTACGTTTGACTTCCGGCTTACCTTCCGTCTCTTTAAACTCGTCTTTAATATCCTGCATGCTCATTTTCAACTTTTTAGCATGCTCGTAGATCTGGTATGGCACATCAATGGCCGCAATAATCAGCGTTGAAGCCGACAAGGCAATGGCACTCCATAAAATAATATTAACGCTATGCGCCAACGCCGCCTCGACCGATTCCATCGGTAAGAACATGATCTCGGGTTGAAGCCAATTCATAATAATGACCGCCAAGCCCCCTACCAGAGACACTTTAAGGATGCCTTTCACCAACTCCACCAGCGAACGCATCGAGAACATTCGCTTCAATCCACTGATCGGGTTGATTCGACTGCCTTTTGGCATCAGAGCCTTACCGGCAAAGTTCCAACCTCCCAGCCCCAGCGGACCAATGATCGCAGCCACCACCAATAGCCCCATCAATGGCATCAACCCCCATACCACTTCATTGGCAGCACTGGCTAAATGAATGGCCATTTGATTGGTATCATAAATGGCGGCCCGTTCGACGGACAGATTATCCTTCATCATTGCGATGATGGATGCAGAGATGCGCTCGCCAAAAATCCATAACCCCACTGAGCCAGCCATCAAGACAGTAAAAGTACTCAATTCCCGCGACCGGGGAACATCGCCTTCTTCACGCGCCTTTTCTAACCGCCTGGGCGTCGCCTCTTCTGTTTTTTCCTGACTGCTGTCTTCTTCCGCCATCTTAATACCTTTATTACGACTGCCTGACTAAAGCAGTAAGTCGTCAATGGACGTTGCAGGATTTATATTTCACCGACCTAAGTCGGCCCCATCGCGCTTTCGTAATCGCGCTTTCATTCGTCGACGCTTCTTATAGAAAAGTTGAGCATCACGCCTTAATAATCAATCTCATAAAGTGGAGTGTGTCAGACACAAACGTTTGGTAGAGCGTCAACATATTGATTTGCGTTGCCCACATCACAAACAAGCCAAACACCAAGGTGAATGGGAAACCTAACGCAAACATGTTCATCTGAGGCGCGGCACGGCTCATCACACCAAATGCCAGATTCACCACAGTCAAAGCAACAATCGCAGGCAAAGAAATTAACACTGCACCTGCAAACATCCAGCTCCCCCATAAAGGGATTAATCGCAAATCTTCAACGGTCAGCCCTTTCACATTGACCGGTATGGTGTAGAAACTTTCAATCAGAACTTCCAGCACCACCAAATGACCATTGGTGGAAATAAACAGTAAGGTCACCATCATGAGATAAAACTGGGAAACCACGGCAACACTGATGCCATTCGCCGGGTCATTCATCAAGGCAAACCCCAACCCCATCTTCATACCAATAACCTGCCCCGCCATCACAAATAATTGCGTTAGCAACTGCAACACAAACCCCAGGCACACACCAATTAACACCTGATTCATGATCAACAGAAAGTGTTCCATAGACAGCGGGTCCATGCGTGGCACAGCAGGCAACACAGGCGTTACCATGATGGTAATGACAAACGCCAGCAATAACCGAACACGCACAGGAACAAAGTTCGCGCCAAAGAACGGCGCTGCCAACATAAAACCGGCAATGCGGAACATGGGCCACATGTAGCGACCAACCCAGGCGGTGATTTCCGGCGTACTGACTTCCAGCATTTAAGACCTGACCTTATTTACCCAATCACCAGAGGAATACTGGTAATGAGACGTTGGGTATAATCAATAAGCTCCCGCATCAACCAAGGCCCGGCCACAATAAGAGTAAACAGGGTGATGATCAGCCTCGGCAAGAAGGTCAGGGTTTGTTCGTTAATCTGGGTTGCCGCCTGGAAGGTAGATACGATCAACCCCACAATCAAACTCGGGGTGATAATGATGGCAACCATGATCATGACCAGATAGATAGCATCCGAGAAAATATCGACAACGACTTCAGGGGTCATACGCCTTCTCCTTCGCTAGACGTTAAAACTGGAAGCCAGGGTTCCGATGATCAGAGACCAACCATCCACCAGGACAAACAGCATAATTTTGAAAGGCAATGAAATAATGATGGGTGACAGCATCATCATACCCATCGCCATCAAGACCGACGCCACCACCATATCCAGAATCAAAAAAGGAATAAAAATCAGGAAACCGATCTGAAACGCAGTTTTAAGTTCACTGGTTACAAAGGCAGGAACAACGATGGAAATTGGCAAATCTTCCGGCCCCTCGATGTCAGTTTTACCCGAGATACGGACAAACAGTGCAATGTCGTCTTCCCGGGTTTGTCCGAGCATAAAATCTTTAATCGGTTGCTCTGCTAACTTGAGCGCTTCCAGTGAAGTAATCTCTTCATTGATGTAAGGCATCAAAGCCTGTTTGTGAATCCGCTCCAGTACCGGCGTCATAATGAAAAAGGTCAAAAACAGCGCCAGACCGATCATGATTTGATTCGACGGCGACTGCTGTAACCCCATGGCCTGACGGGTAATGGAAAAAACAATAATGATTCGGGTAAAACAGGTCATCATCATGACGGCAGCTGGCAAGAGCGTCAGCATCGTCATGATGGCAAGAATTTGAATGGTAACTGTGTATTCCTGACTGCCGTCAGGGTTGGTGGTGAGTGCTACAGCGGGGATTCCAGGTTCAGCCCAGGCAGGCAACGTCGTCAAAAGACCGACAACAAAACTAATCGTCCACGTTAGACCTTTTAACCTCATGCGATGGAGTCCCCTTCAATAATGACTGTAACTTAGCGCCAAACACGCTGTTTACAGATTCTGCGGAGGACCAGGCAGAACTTTGCTTTTCACTCTTCAGATCGATGGGTTGATCCAAAACCATAAGTGTTTGCATTGACTGCGCTGTAATACCTACCAGAACCTGCTGGCCGCCGACGTCAATCAAACAAATACGTTCTTTAGTACCTAAAGGCTGGGTCGCCAATATTTTGATTACCGCATTGCGATGACCAAACTGACCGCCAGATAAACGTCGGACTCCCCAAGCTACTACAAAAATCATGCCGATTACTGCAAAAAGCCCGGCAACAGTAATGGCCAACTGGGTTGTTGAGTTAGGAGAATGGGTAGTTGCATCACCGGCTTGCGGCCCAACCAAACGCTGAACATAATCCGAAGGTTGTCCCGAGGGCTGACTGGATGAGACCTCGGCGTCTTGCGCAGCTACGGGTGAAGCCACCACCGGGTCTATCGTTTGAAGCTCGACCTCATCACCGGAAGCAACTTTCGGCTCAGCATCACTCAACGAAGCAGTACTTATCGAAGCAGTACTTATCGAAGCAGTACTTATCGAAGCAACACTCAAAGGAGCAACACAAAGAAAATAAACAAAACACACAATCGAAGCTAAGCGGTTCACAGGCATCCTTGAGGTATTTACTCTGACGGTTAGTAATTATGACAAATACTCAGATGGGCCAAAGGCATGAACCCGATCTTTCTGTGAAAGGAGTGTAGCAGGGTAAAAAACAAGACTCTAGAGAAGCCATCACACAGAGTACTGCAATGGCTGCACAGTGGAATTCAGCAGGCGAATCACGTTCCGGATGAGACCAATGCGCCGGATCGGGCCTCCTATAGACACCCAATCCGTTTTGTTTAGAGTCTATACCTCTTAACGAAGTTTCTTGATACGCTCTGTCGGACTGACCACATCCGTCAAACGAATACCAAACTTTTCATTCACCATCACAACTTCACCGTGGGCAATCAGTTGACCATTCACCAGAACATCCAGAGGTTCACCGGCCAATCGATCAAGCTCTATTACCGACCCCTGGTTCAATTGCAACAGGTTTCGAATTGAAATCTCGGTATTCCCCACTTCCATCGAAATGGTCACCGGAATATCCAGAATCACATCCAGATTCGGGTTTGTTACGTCAGCCAGCATGTCTCCGTCGGTTGGTTCATCCAACCCTTTCTTCAACAAGTCATGACCATGCGGATCAGAGTCATCTTCTTCGCTGACACCAGCCTCTTCCATAGCCGCTGCCCATTCATCCGACAACTGATCCTGATCTACGCTTTCTTCTTGGCCTTCAGGTGTGTTTTCTTCTTCCGACATGGCTACTCCCCTTATCTAATTCTCTTCTTCACAGGTCTTACGACTTTTGCCGCCAGATTCTCTCCGGAAACCCCCAGCTGGCATTCCAGTGTCGGCACCTTATTAGCCAACAAAGTAATCAGTTCTGGCATTTCGACCGGAATAATATCGCCTTCTTTCCATTCGACAATTTCTCGCAACGTCATCTGACGTTTACAGACTGATCCTGTCAGGTTGGCGGTTAGGCCCAGGCAATATTCACGCAAAATGCGTTCCCAACGTTCATCCACTTCGTCGATGTCACTTTGTACACCGGCGTCAAGAATTTCACGAAGCGGTTCAATCATCGAGTACGGTAAGGTCAACTGCAGATCACCACCGCCACCGTCGAGTTCGATGTGGAAAGTACTGATCACCACTACCTCAGCCGGACTAACAATGTTTGCCATCGCCGGGTTGACCTCAGAGTTGAGGTATTCAAAGTTCACATCAAGAATGGTGCCCCAGGCTTCTTTCATATCAATGAAGAGCTGCTCCAACACCATTTGCACAATACGTGTTTCTGTTGGCGTGAATTCCCGGCCTTCAATCTTGGCGTGACGACCATCACCACCAAAGAAGTTATCCACCAGTTTGAATACCAGCTTGGCATCCAGCACGAACAATCCGGTTCCTTTCAGAGGCCGGGCTTTCACCAGATTCAAGCTGGTCGGTACGTACAAAGAATGTACGTATTCACCAAACTTCATAATCTGCACACCACCAGAAACCACTTCGGCGCTGCGACGTAATAAATTGAACAAACTGATACGGGTATAACGGGCAAAACGCTCGTTAATCATTTCCAATGTTGGCATACGGCCACGAACGATACGGTCCTGGCTCGTAATGTCGTAGGATGCAACACCTTCCGAAGAGGCATTATCCCCTTCTGTGTCTACATCGCCATCATCTACACCGTGTAAGAGTGCATCAATTTCGTCTTGTGAAAGTAAGTCCTGCACAACTCATACCTGCCCTAACTAAAGGAAAACTCGGGTTAATACGCTTACCACCAGCGATCAGCCAGGGAACTCTGATCGAGCCCCTTACTGCATTACTATGTTGGTAAACAACACTTTTTCAACCGTTCCTTCACCAATATTATCCGCCACCACTTTATTGACCGTATCCAGTGCCAGCGATCTCAATTTCTCTTTGCCTTCAGGGGTTTTCAGCTCGTTAAAGTCCTGTTCACCAAACGTTTGCAGCAAAGCACTTTTTAAGGCCGGCGTATTGTTTTTCAAGCCTTCAAGTAACACTGCATCCCTTACCATCAAAGATACATACACCTGCAAATAACGCTGTCTCATACCGACTTTGTAGGTCACTACAAATGCAGGTTCTATTTCCATGTACATCGCAGGTTGTTTTACCGGCTCTTCAGCAACCTCTTCCTCGGCCGGAGCGTCATCGTCTCCCCCCAGCACCAGGAACAACACCCCACCAATCGACAACAGACTGATCAAGGCAACCACACCAATCACGATGAATAATCGTTTTTTCCCCGATTGTTGCGGGTCCGTCATGTCTATATCTTGTTCGTCGGCCATAATCGCTCCATGTCTCAGCTACAGTTGATTCATTTAACGACTCGCCCTACCTTGAGATTCAATCCCACTTTGCGAGTCACGGATACATTTGTTCACACAAGTATTCCAGTAAGATGTAACTTAATCCACTGAAAACTCTGTAAAAAAATGTACCCTCCTTTCAATTGTAGCCAAGCCTTCGTCAGACTTCTTCATCCCGTGGAATTCAGCTGAAGGCACTCGCCCCATTAGGCGTAATAATCCACTAACCGCATGGACGCCGTCATGGCTTTTTGCTGATCGAGACTGTCCAAAAAGGTTTCTGCGTCCTGATCATCTTCGTCATTCCGACGGTTACCACCTTCCGCAATCATCTCTTCCGTTTCAGGTTCGCCCTGATTCTGATCGGACACATCAACATCGACCAAATCCATACCCTGCTCTTCCAGCATTTCCCTCAACCGGAAACTTTGCTGTTCCAGTGCTTCACGAACGCTGGAATTCGGCGAGGTAAACACCACACTCGCCTGATCATTATCGACATTAATCTTGACCATCAAGGAACCCAGTTCCGGAGGCGTCAACTGGATTTCAGCCATCTGCACATTCTTACTGGACATCACCATGATCCGCTCACTCAATTCCTGAGTGAATTGACGATGCCCTGGCGGTACAGGAATGCGTTGAAGACTCACTTCAGCCTCTTCAACAACGGTTTGCTGAGCAGGTGAATAAAGCTGCGAAGCCACCTGAGGCTGCACATTGGTAAAATCTTCAAATGACACCGCCATACTGGTGGCAGCAGTATTCGATAGGATCGACTTCAAACCGTCAGTCACAGAACCGTTGCTGAAATTCTGGGATTCCAGAGTATCCTTCAATTGCTGCAAAGCATCCTGAATTCTTGGCGGTGCCATAGCGAGGGACTGAGTGTTCTCAGGAAAACCGGAAAACTGGCCTTTCAACGCAGTAAACGCAGGCAAAGTACCGTCATTCACACCATCGCCACTGACCGGTGGTGCCAAGCCCTGCAACCATCCCGTAATAAATCCGGAGGCTACAGAGATATTGAACTCCGACGCTACTTGTAAGACTTCATCAGCAATGCTGTCGAATGCTTGTTGCAGCTGTTCCTGAGTCATGGATTCCAGATCCCCCAACTCACCAAACAAGGCGTTCAGGCGGGATTCAAGCTCAGCTAAAAAGCCTTCCGGCAACTCATTACCATCGACTAAGGAATCCATGCCTGGTGGCAAATCAATGCCTTCCCCCGGCGAACCGATTCCCTGTAAGGAATGCATGTACTGGCCCAACACACTGCTGAATTGATCACCCAGAGGCTGCCCAGAGCCACTGATTCCGGTAGCTACAGAGCTTTGCGATGCCGTCTGTGTCTCTGAAAGAAAAATACCCAACTGAGGCGTTGCCATATTCCTGCTCCAAAAAGTTCATTACTTTCATGGTTAGAGCAATTAGCTTGCCAAGTCAGAAAAACGAAAAAGATAAACAATAAAAGGAGGCAGCAACTTATTAGCTAAGTTGCTGGGCTAGGAGGCTTTTCACCTGAAGGTATTCTTCTTTAATCTGCTCATTGAGCGACTCTATACCGGTTATATCCTGGTTTCGGCCTTTATCTTCCGACTGTCGGCACAAATCACTCAGATACGGCGCACCAATATTACTGCACGACCCTTTAAAGCTGTGGCTTACTTTACCTATCTCGGAAGCATCCTTGGCTTCAATAGCGGCTTTAAGCGCCACCAGTTTTTTATCCGCATCAGTGATAAAGGTTTCGATCAAGCAGTCGAATTCATCTTCCATTACATCTCTCAGCTCTTCGAGAGCCTCGATATCTAGGTGTTGTCCTGTCATTCCTTGTGTCCCACTAAAAAAACCCAATCAAAGTATCCGGTCAAACCGCAAAATACCTAATCATTCAATCTAATACTCTAATCTAATTTTCCAGAGATTACCGCTATAAATTTCGGTCTTTTCTCTGGGGCAAGAAGCCCGTTGTCAAAAGCTCAAAGAAAAGCAATTAACTGCCGGTTTGCTGATAGTGCCATTCAAAAACGACTTCGACTTCATTACCGTTACCACGATATTCGACAGAACGACACAAACTCGAAATTAGTGGAATACCTCGCCCGCAATATTGTTTATCCCCGGACTTAAGCTTTTCCTGATATTCAAAACCATCGCCACTGTCACGAATAATCACGGTAAGCTGTCCACCTGAATCGGTAGGAATGTGCGTCAATTCGAAGTTAACAAAGCCCTCTGCAAGATTCTCAAGGCGTTGTGTTCTCATGTCGTAGTATTCACTAAAGCCTTGCGGATTCTTTTTCAATCCTGAATCCAGTTTGAGCACCCCATGCTCCAACGCATTCGAGAAAAGTTCGGCAAGAATGGTATACACCTGACCACTGCACCGCCTCAATCCAGGAACTTCAGTGATTAACTGGAGTACAAAAGGTAACGGGTTAAAGTACTTCAGGCTTAACGGATTCAATCGGTAATCCAGATACCAGTCCATCGGTCCTTTATCAGAGACATCAATAAACTCTTCGGGTAACGCCTCTACTTCATCCTGGTTCGGAATACGTACTTCCACCAGGGTGATGTCGTCGTCCCGCTTATCTTCACCCAAAAAGTTTTCGACTTCGTCATGAATCGAGTCAAACAACTGATCAGGGTGAGCACAACGATCAAACACATCCATCAGGCGCTCTTCACCAAACATAACATCCTGATCGTTGCGGGCTTCATGAATGCCGTCAGACCACATGAATACCCGATCGCCTTCAGACACCTCGAAGACCTGCATCTTCACTTTAAACTGGTCATTACTGAGTACGCCTAACGGCAAATGATTGGATGCCAACTCCACTCTTTCTCCGGTTTTACTCCGGTACAACACACAGCTCGGCAAACCACCAATCCAGACTTTCATTTCCCGTTCACGGAATTCAATATCAAGCATACAGGCACAACAAAAGACGCCCGTCGGCAAAATGGCTTTCAGCTTGCTGTTGATCTCCCGAATGATCTCTTCAACGGTAAATCCTTTACTGGTTAAGGCATAGAAGATTTCTGCCATTGGCATCGCACCAATAGCCGCCGGAAGCCCATGCCCGGTATAGTCACCCAACAACACATGCATACCGCCGGAAGGCTTTCGGGCAGCCAGAAGAACATCGCCGTTGAATACCGCCAGCGGGGATAACAGGTATTTAATATTGGGAGAATCCAGACACCCGGAATGCGCCACATTATCGAACACGGTTTTGGCGGTTTCCTGCTCGTGGAGAAGATGTTCATTGTGCTGAACGATCTGATCGCGTTGTTTCTGCAACGTCAGATGCATATTCCGCATCCGCCGGAAAGCGTTGATCTTGGCCTGAAGAATAATGCGATTGTAGGGTTTTGACAGGAAGTCATCGCCGCCAGCTTCGAGACACTTGGCGAGCGATTCGGCGTCTTTTAAAGACGTTAGAAAAATAATTGGAACCAGGTCTTCACCGGCCAGTTCCTTAATACGCCTTGCCGCCTCAAAGCCATCCATATTCGGCATCAAGGCATCGAGCAAAATAAGTTCAGGTTGATCTTCAATGAAGCGTTCAACCGCCTCCAATCCATCACTCGCTGTTACCACCTCATGACCCTGTCGCGTCACAATCGCTTTCAGGATCATTCGATCGGTTTCATTATCATCTGCGATGAGAATCTTTAATGAACCAGAATCATCATCCATAACAGCCAGACTCCTCAATCATTGAGAATCAAGAAACGGAATGGAGAAACACCGGGAACTTAGCTAATTTCAAATAACTGCTCGAAATTAGAGATCGTTAGAATTTTCTTAACGTCGCTATTGCAGTTAGAAATCTTGATTTTGGCAGAATCGCCACCTGCGTGATCTCTCAGTAACAGCAACATACCTAATGCTGAACTGTCCAGATAGGTGGTTTCAGCCATATCAACCATGTATAACGCAGGAACACTATCAATCTTTTCGTAGGCATCGCGAAATTCCTGATGTGCACTGAAGTCAAAACGCCCTTTCACTTTGATTGTTAACTCACCCGTACTGCCATCAAGCGATGAAACAATAGCCATAGAAAAACCTCATTTCTGAATTGTACCGATTCCATTCCTACCTTCTGAAAAGGTAATTATCTACATAATAGCTAAAAATCTCGGTTATCCAACCATTTTAGCCAGCCAAATCATAAATTTATAAATAATTCGAAAATATTAGTTCAAACAAGACTTTAATATGGCTTGAGGGATATAGGGCAAGGCCACCTGGCGATCAACCGCGTTGAGCTTCACTGCCGCCCCCGGCATCCCCCAGACCACAGAAGTGGCTTCGTCCTGAGCCAGTGTTCTGGCTCCACTCTTCTTTAATCTGAGCATCGCTTGGGCCCCATCTGCCCCCATACCCGTGAGCATCACAGCCAGACAATGACCTTTGGTGACTATATTCATGGAATCAAACATCACTTCCACTGAAGGCTTATGACGATTTACTTTTTCACCATCATCAAGAGACACAAAGTAGCTGCCGCCACGTCGTTTGATGAGTAAATGTCTATCTCCCGGTGCAATCAGCACTAATCCGGGTTTCAGCTGATCCCCGTCCAGCGCTTCTTGGACCGTCACCTCACAGGCCAGATTCATTCGTTCAGCAAAGGACTTACTGAATCCGGCAGGAATGTGCTGACTGATAATGATAGGCGGACATAGCTCCGGAAGTTTCGTCAGAATTTCTTTGATGGCCTCGGTACCCCCGGTCGACGCACCAATCCCTATGATCCGGTGAAGGTCCAGCCGACGACTGATATGATCGGGCATGGTCAGAGCCGCTCTCGGGGTGTTATCAGGCTCATACTTACGAACCCGGGCCTTGGCCGCCGTTCTTACTTTTGAACAAATCTCATTGGCATACCCTTGTAAACCAATATTTTCAGCCACTTGCGGTTTTGCTACAAAATCCACAGCACCGATCTCAAGTGCCTCCAGTGTCAGCGGTGCTCCTTGCTCCGTCAGGGTGGACACCATCACCACAGGCATGGGACGTAATCGCATCAGATTTTTAAGAAAGGAAATGCCATCCATCTTTGGCATCTCAATATCCAGGGTAAGCACGTCAGGATTCAGTTTTTTGATCTCTTCACGCGCCACGTACGGGTCTTCAGCCGTACCCACTACTTCGATATCCGGATCAGACATCAGCACTTGCTTTAACACACTTCGTACCGAAGGCGAATCATCAACAATCAACACCCTAATTTTTTGCATTCGGGAATATCCTTTTCATGAAGCTAGTCAAACAGCTCGATACTGCCTGCGGAGGTATCTCCGATGTCTTTAACGATTCGACGCATGTAATCGCGCTCACGAGATACAATCGTATCATTGGTCACGCGGGTAATTCGTTTCACCAACACCTTTCCTGAACAAGTAAAATACAGAACTTTTCTGGGAAACACACCTCCCAGATCACGAGCGGTTATCTCCATCCCTTCTTTAGATAAATAGTCTTCAACAAACGAGATATTTTTGGCCCCCACGTCCGTCATATTTGCCAGCACCTGGCCTCCCCCAAACAGTTTAATTTCCAGTCTGTCTCGGGAGGCTCCAGCTTTCAATAATTCATTAATCAGGTATTCCATCGCCCAGTTTCCATAGCGTGTCTCACTGCTAATCGGAGCTCCCTGCCAGGCAACATTTGATTGTCCGCCATGCTGAGGTAGCATGAAATGATTCATACCGGCAATATTTAACACCGGATCGCGCACACAGGCAGATACACACGAGCCCAATACCGTCGATATGACCTCTCCTTGCCTGGATACATAAAACTCACCCGGCAGAATCTTGGCGACATAGGTTTGATGTTTGGCGTCCCAAAAACGCTTGATATGCTCAAAACCCGGCATGACGATCGGCGGTTCCGGACGGTTCTTCATATTGGCCAACATTGACAACCTTTAGGATAGCTTTTTATAACGAGTTCCTCCCAAAGCCTTAAAACGATCGGTTACCCGATGCAGGTTTTCTGAATGACCTATCATCAGATAACCAGGCTCATGAAGTATGTCGGCATATCGATTAAATAGTACTTTCTGCGTTTCCTTATCAAAATAGATGACCACGTTGCGACAGAAGATCACATCGAACCTACCTTTCATGGGCCACTGATGTAACAAGTTTAGACGGTTAAAGGTGATCAGCTGGCGAATTTCTTCTTTCACAGACAGCTGTCCGGCGTTTTCTTGATCCAGCTCATCAAAAAACTGCACCCGGTCTTCATCCGATAAACCGTCGATCGACGTTCCTGAATACACGCCCCGTTTGGCATGAGCAACGACATTGGAATCCAAGTCCGTTGCAAGAATCTTGACGTCCCATCCCCGGTATTTCGCCCCTTGTTTTTTCAAAAATTTATAGAGGGTTATGGCAATGGAGTATGGCTCTTCCCCGGTGGAGCACCCCGCAGACCAAATACGCACCCGACGCATTTCCTGACGACTGCTGAATACCTCAGGAAGCACCGTCTCCAGAAGGAAATCAAAATGATGACTTTCGCGAAAAAAAGACGTCAGGTTGGTCGTGATGGCATTCACGAAATGGTTGAGTTCATCACTTTCCGGCTGCTCCAGAAACAGAATATACTCATCAAAATTACGAACCCCAAGCACTCTACAACGTCGGGCAAGACGGCTATACACCATCTCCCGCTTGTGGTCACCCAGTACAATGCCAGTTCTCTGGTAAGCAACGTCCCTGATATGAGAGAAGTTGCTGTCCGTCATCGGAAATTCGCGGTTATTTAAACTCACAGTCACATCCAGTTCTGTTTTCCTGAGCCTTAAGAACAACAGCCATGCAAAGCACGTCTCAAATGGTCCTTTCTTTTAGCAAGCCAGAGCAGAGAAAGTCTTCAGTTGCTACCAAGCTTATTTTTGCTTGAAGCCTGTTGAACGCCCCGACAAAAAAGGCCCTCAAACGAGAGCCCTTTCCGTTGGATCTTAACAGCCGTTAAAACTCATCCCATTCATCATCGCCACTTGATACATCCATCCCCATTGGCAGCTGTGCTGAGCCACCGTTTGGTTTCATCACTGCAGGCGAAACCACAGGCGGTTTCTCTCCGCTGGTATCAAAAGACATGCTTCCTGTTTGAATGCTGTCTTGCAAATTAAAGAAGCCAACCAATTCCCGCATCTTACGGGATTGTTCAGCCATAGCTTCAGCAGCGGCTGACGCTTCTTCCACCAAGGCCGCATTTTGTTGCGTCATCTCATCCATCTGGCTGACAGCGGTATTCACCTGATCAATGCCGGAAGTTTGTTCTTGTGCAGCATTTGAAATATCAGCCACCATGGAGGTCACACGATCCACCGCCCCCACAATCTCAGACAAAGTATTACCGGACTCATTTACCAAGGAAGTTCCATCTTCAACCTTAGTGACGCTGTCCCGAATCAAGTCTTTAATTTCTTTGGCTGCGCCCGCCGAACGCTGTGCCAGGTTTCTCACCTCACCCGCAACCACCGCGAAACCACGTCCTTGTTCTCCTGCTCTGGCCGCCTCTACAGCTGCGTTCAATGCCAGCAAATTGGTTTGGAAAGCAATCTCGTCAATCACCCCAATGATGTCAGCAATCTTCTTACTGGCCACATTGATTTCTTCCATAGCACTGACGGCGCTACTGACGACATCTCCGCCCTCTTGGGCCTTCGATTTAGCCTCGTCAGCCAAGCGATTGGCTTCCACTGCGTTATCCGCAGACTGCTTCACGGCACTGGTCATTTCTTCCATACTGGATGCAGTTTCTTCCAGCGAGGACGCTTGCTCTTCCGTCCGCTGACTCAAGTCGGCATTGCCCTGCGCAATTTCATCCGCCGCAGAAGACACATTCACTGCAGATTGCCGGATTTGGCCGATGATTTCGGAAAGTTTAGCGGTGGTTTGATTAGCGTCCCGCTTAAGCTTGTCAAAGATCCCTTCGTATTCGGTTTCAATGGTTTCCGTTAAATTACCATGTGACATGGCATCCAAAACACGAGCAGCATCGTTAATGACCCCTTCGGCAATGGAGACAAGTTCGTTCAGTCCATCACCAATAATCTTGAAGAAGCCCTCTTTAGAGTTGGTTTCCAAACGGATGCCCAGATCCCCTTTGGAGGCCGCTGTAATCAATTCACGAATTTCACTTTCCGCCTTCACTTCCGCCGTGCGATCAGCCCACTCGACAACTGTACCTATCCGCTCACCCTGTTCACTGAAAATAGGGTTGGCAATTAACGCAAAGGTACGATCAGCCACCTCGATCTGGGTACGGTACGTGGATTTAAGCCCGGACAACAAACTACGCTGATGAGCGGGATTAGCATGGAAATTATCAAAGTTACTGCCAATCACCTTATTAGTGCTAAAGTTTGGCAGTTCTTTGCGAAGATCCGCTTCAGCGTTTCTTAACATGCCCAAGACGGCATCGTTGGCATAGACAATCACACCGTCTGAATCTGCAAGCATGGCATTGGCCGTTACAGAATCCAGCGCTTGCTTCACACGCAGATTTTCATTGGCAACACGAATTTCCTCTTCGCGTTTGGCCAGTGCATCAGTGATGTCGTTCCACTCAACGACTGTACCCAACCGGTTGCCTTCGTCATCTATCACGGGGGAGGCAATCAAATCAAAGGTCAAACCGGCAATTTTTAACTGAGTACTGTATGGCTGGGTTAAATCGGAAAGTAACCCTCTCTGATGGGCGGGTTGTTTGTGGAAGTCGTCCACACATACACCCAGAAGTTTGTCGACACTGAAGTTCGGTAAGCTTTCTCGCAACTTGACTTCACGCGCTTTCAACATTGCTTTGACCGAGTCATTAAGGTAAGTAATGACCAAGTCGTTATTGGCGTACATGACATTGGCCTGACACTTATCCAGAGCCATTTTGATTCCGGCATTTTCTTGCGCTAACGCCCGCTCTTGCTCTTGCTTAGCCAGTTCATCCGTAATGTCATTCCACTCGACGACGGTTCCTAAGCGAACCCCCTTATCATTGATCACCGGGGTTGCTGTCAAATCAAAGGTCAAACCGGCCAACTTCAACTGGGTTTGGTAAGCTGTCGTTAGTCGCTCTAACATGCTGCGCTGATGAGCCGGATTCTTGTGGAAGTCATCCACACAGACGCCAATCAGGTTATTTACATCAAGTCTTGGCAGCACAGTGCGAAGTTTGGCTTCTCGCTGCGACAACATGCGAATTACTGAGTCATTTACATAGGTGATTTCAAGATTGGTATCGGCATACATCACATTCGCCTGGCACTTATCCAAGGCCATTTTAATGCCTGCATTTTCATCCGACTGACGCTGTATCTCTTGTTCTCGTTTCTCACGAGTTCGTTTCATTTCAGCCAGTGTTTTGGAGAGTAAACCCAGCTCGTCTTCACGGTCCGATTCAAACGCCACATCCTGACCTTCACCAAAGGCTTTTACTTCCAGAGCAATATCGGACATGGGTTGAATGATCATTCGTCTCACTAACCAAAGAATGACCAGTGTTAATGTGACCATAAACACTACAATCAAGACCAAAGTAATCACTTCGGCCGTCACCATGGCTTCTTCTTGTAAATAAATCAGCTCATCCACGGCGGCATCAGAAATCGTGACCAACTCAGTGATCAACTCAGAGGGTGCGCGATCAATCCCCTTGACCGCCTGGTCGCCTGCTGTAGCTACATACCCCGACGACAGAAAGGCCCGATATCCAGCCCGATAAGACGCCCCCATTCGGGAGTGCTCGGATTCAAACTTATCCAATATTTGAGCAAACCGTTTGTCTCTGTCATGAACTCGAATTTCTTCCACCAAAGCACGCACTTTGGATTCAGTCTCTTGAAAACGCGACCAATATTTTTCACGATCCGCTTCGTTTTGCCCACGAATCAGGACGTTCTTCCACTCCTGAACCTGGGTCTTAAACTCTTTTTGTAGCTTGGCTGCGCGCTCTGCTTCATGGAACATTTCTTTAATCAGTTCACTGTATTTCTCGGATTCCTTAACCAAGAAATTTTCAGCACCAAAAATCAATATACCCAGTGCTGACATAGTGAGCGCAAGAATAAACACCATCTGCCGGTT
>JBFHTA010000060.1:0-16159 GCA_041590855.1 Pseudomonadales bacterium | reverse complement strand
TGTTTTTTCTTTTGCGAAGGAAAATTTTATTTTTACGCTTGGCTTGTGAAATTTCCGGGTTAAAGTAAACACCGTAAATTTCAATCTCTTTACGCATAACCTTCTTGGCACCGGAATCAAAAACCACGGCATCAGTCACGGTTGATTTCGAGGTGATCCCACGGAAACGCAAGATGTGGTTCCAGATCATTTCTTCCGCTGTGGTGGCATTAGGAAACGGGCTGGTCATATTGGAATTGCGAACCCCGGTACCTCGAGGCAACAACTCCGCTGTTTTGGAATTCTCAGCCAAGGCGTCATAAATCTCTTGAGGGTATGCAGCAGTACGACGTGAAATAAAAATAGGAAGCTTATATTCAGGGTGTTTACGGAACATGGCTTTTTGACCTTCAGTCAAGTATTCCGCATGTTCATTCATGTTCTGACTTGTAATAGTGAACAACACCTTATCGTCCTTAAAGGGGTCAATGTATTCACCATCAAACCCTTCGGGTGGCTGGGTTAACCCACCATCCCAACGAGGAATGTCCTTTCCATCCCCTTCAATCTCACTGCCCATTGGTGTTTGACTAGCCAAAACACCCAATGAAAACAGCCCTGAAGACAATACAGCGATACTTGTACAAGCAATCCTTCTAAACATTTACGACTTACCTCAACACAGCCAAATCAGAAACCCCACAACCAAACGATTGAATTTTATCGGGTTTTACCCCTAGTTATGTTTCTTTTTGTAACCAAAATGAAATTCCTCACCCGCTTTTTGATTGTTAGGGCTATACCAAAAGCATTTGTCTTTTTACAATAGCCGATTGTTGAACATCCAACCTTTAAATTTGTTAATTTCTCAGGAAATCCAATGCGTACAAGCCAATACTTGATTCCTACCATCAAAGAAACCCCTTCTGATGCTGTCGTGGTCAG
Organism: Pseudomonadales bacterium; assembly: GCA_041590855.1. GTDB lineage: Bacteria > Pseudomonadota > Gammaproteobacteria > Pseudomonadales > Litoribrevibacteraceae > Litoribrevibacter. The sequence continues at coordinate 15,235 of JBFHTA010000060.1, read as the reverse complement.
TCATCAACTCATGCTGAGAGCAGGCATGATCAGAAAAATTGCAGCAGGCTTGTACACTTGGCTCCCGTTGGGGTTACGTACCCTACAGAAAGTTGAGAATATTGTTCGCCAGGAAATGAACAAAGCCGGTGCGCTTGAAGTGCTTATGCCTGCGGCACAACCTGCAGAGCTATGGCAGGAAAGTGGTCGTTGGGAACAATACGGCCCGGAACTATTAAGATTCAAAGATCGCCACCAGCGTGATTTCTGTGTCGGCCCAACTCACGAAGAAGTAATCACCGACCTGGCGCGCAACGAACTCTCCAGTTATAAACAACTGCCAATGAATCTGTATCAGATTCAAACCAAGTTCCGTGATGAAATTCGCCCACGCTTTGGTTTAATGCGAGGTCGTGAATTTCTGATGAAAGATGCTTACTCGTTCCACGTTTCGCAGGAATGTTTACAATCCACTTACGACAAAATGCATGAAACCTACTGCAACATCTTTAATCGTCTAGGTTTGGATTTCCGTCCGGTAGAGGCGGACAGCGGCAGCATTGGTGGCTCAAGCTCTCATGAATTCCACGTTTTGGCCGAATCCGGTGAAGACGACATCGTGTTCAGTACAGAAAGCAACTTCGCAGCCAATATCGAAAAAGCCGAAGCCGTTGCACCTGCAACCGAGCGTCCGGCGCCGTCACAAGATAAGGCAGAAATTGCAACGCCCGATCAAAAGACCATTGAAGAAGTCACCGCTTTCTTAAACATCACCGCCGATCAGGTAGTAAAAACCCTGATTGTTGAGGGTGCAGTCGCAGAAGACCACGAAGGCCCGGTACCTTTAATTGCTTTAGTGGTACGTGGTGATCACGAGTTAAATGAAATTAAAGCAGAACACATTGATGTGGTGGCTGAGCCTCTGACTTTCGCCAGTGATGAACAAATCAAACAGACCCTCGGCTGTTCCGCAGGCTCTATCGGCCCAGCAGGGCTGGACATTCCGGTGTACGTTGATCGTGCCGCAGCTGTGATGGCAGATTTTGTGTCAGGCGCAAATAAAGACGGCTATCACCTGACCGGTGTTAACTGGGATCGCGATGCCACTATTACTGAAGTAGTCGACATTCGTAATGTCGTGGAAGGGGACATCAGCCCGGATGGCAAAGGTACCCTGACCATCAAACGCGGTATTGAAGTAGGCCACATCTTCCAGCTCGGTACAAAATACAGTGAAGCGTTAGGTGCCAAAGTACTTGATCAAAACGGTAAAGCGCAAACCATGATCATGGGCTGTTATGGCATTGGCGTATCGCGCGTTGTTGCAGCCACCATCGAGCAGAACAATGACGAACGAGGCATGATCTGGCCTGACGCCATCGCGCCATTCCAGGTTGGCATTGTTCCTATGGGTAAATCAGAGGAAGTAAAAGAGCTGACAGAAAGCGTTTACACCCAACTGACTGAGATGGGCTACGACGTACTACTGGATGACCGCGATAAGAAAACCAGCCCTGGCGTTAAATTCGCTGATATGGACCTGATTGGTATTCCGCACCGTATTGTCATCAGTGACCGAGGATTGAAAAACGGCACCATTGAATACAAAAATCGTCGTGAAACCGATGCTAAAGACATCGCCAAAGACGACATCATTCCGTTCCTGACGGATACCATTCAACGTTAAATCGCTCTATTAATGACCAATGAATCAATGAAAGATCGATCATTGAAGACATTAAGACAAGCATCCGCCAGCGATGCAGTGACCTTCCCTCTTGGGGGGGCACTGCATTCTGTCGCGACATTTTTTATGTGTCTGATTCTTGGTCTTGCCATTCCCTTAACTTCGTCGGCCAATCAAACCCCGGACCCCGAATTAAAGCAACGTCTGTTGGCAGCGGTTAACACCGAGCATGGTTTTAAAGATCGTTTCGATGCCGATGTCTGGCTCACCGACATGTCGGCACGATTAAAGCGATTTATCAAAGACGAAGAAACCCGACTGCAATTACTGATCAATATTCATCGTGAAGCCAGCATTGCTGAGCTCAACCCTCAACTCGTAATGGCCGTTATTCACGTCGAAAGCGCCTTTGACCAATTTGCTTTATCAAGAGTCGGTGCCCAAGGCTACATGCAAGTCATGCCTTTTTGGAAGAAAGAGCTTGGACGGGTCAACGACAATCTGATGAACGAAGCCACGAATCTTCGCTATGGCTGTACTATCCTGAAATATTATATCGACAAAGAAAAAGGCAACCTGCAACGCGCACTCGCTCGCTACAACGGCAGCCTGGGAAAGACCAAATACCCCGAAAAGGTCTTCCGATTCCAAGACAAATACTGGCAAGTGAACTAACAACCCGGGAACTTCCAAACAATTTCCGAGCCAGTTAACGTTTTGCCAAATACTGGCAGATATCCCACATACCACTTATCGACTTTCCCACCCTAAACGCCTGGTTTCGGTCTAGTCTGTATTAAATGACTTCTACACAATTGCATAGCGCGACTAAAAAAGATCGAACGCCAAATTCGACGCATTCGATACAAAGCATTCGATATAAAAATACGGTACCGACCATACCAAAGTTAAGCCGTATGCTGCGGGATAAGGAGATCATATGCAGCAGTCGTTACGACTAACCGTACCAAAGGTGCACGAATACAATCAGGGCAGCTTGTACTCTGATCCACGTGAGCTTGCCCAGATTTTACGCAACTTACCCTTCGCTGACATGCCATCTGCGGTGATTAAGTCGTTGAATATTCTTTCGGTGATTAATCGCAGCCAGATTTCCTATCAACTCAGATTAAAACTGATGATGGCCTTTGATGTGCCGTACGGCGTCTGCCACTTGTTTTATACCCCTCAATGCCCTGAACAGCTGGGGGTCATTCGTTCCCGCCCGATTCACGAACAAGATGCCTTTCGGGAATTTACTCAGGAGATGAGCTACGGCTATAAAGAAGTGCTCATGGATGCACTGGCTCATAACGACAAAAAACGGGCTTTTCTGGCCTTGTTCGCCTCGTTCTATTACATGTCATCGCTGCTAATGCTGTTCTACAGTGTTCATCAAATACAGCCGTTGAACATCTGGGGCGAAATGCATCGCCTGTATAAACTGGCCGAAGAACTGGAATGGACACGTATGCCACAGAAGTTCATTGCCTTGGCCAAAGGCATGACACTGGAATGGATGTATAAGAAATCCCTGCTGATGTTCACTGCTGATCCATATCACATGGAAACATCACAAAACTGGTTGCTCAATCACTACCTCAGTAAGTGGAGCTATTGCGCTGAAATCATGCCATTCCAGCCGAACATTGAAGCTGCGCACTTTAACATCGATCTGAGCATCAATGACGCCGTCTGCAGTCAATCCAAGAAAGCAGCAGACCTGGAGTTCTTAAGAACCCTGTCAACCGATCATCTGGTGGTCACGGCCTCCAAACATATAGATCAATTGCACAGTGGCATAGACACCCATTCGTTAGGCTTCATACTTCATCCTAATCGGGTGGAAGCGGAAGAAGTGCTGGAAAACGCTATAGATCACTGGGCTCAGAAGTTTCACCGGAATGAAACTCGCAGCCGCTGTACCGTGCCGGCCGCCATGACGATGGGCCTCTACCATTGCCACAAGGATTTATCCAACACCATCATCGAAAGCGACAACTCTCTTATCGATGTCAAGCTGATAGACTCTAGCCCACATGGTTGTTGCGTTCGTGTCGCGAGCCATCTGCAACAGGAAATCCTGATCGGTCAACTGGTGGTACTTCATCTCAGCCGACCTACCGAGAATCAGCACAAAGAAACCGTTGCAGGTATCATCCGCTGGGTAGCACAAGACAAACATCGGGGCTCAAAAGTCGGTATCAAGTTTTTAATGGGTACTGCAAAAACCGGGTTTATCAGAAGTCTCTCCGGTTCGGAGATTGCCCAAAAAACACATCCGGCGGTGGTCATTGTGGATAACTACAGCGACCGTGATTTCTCTGTCATTACCAGCCCAGGGATGTACCTGTGTGGCCGCACCTACGAATTGACCGTCATTCAGCCACAAAGACGTTACCTCATCAAAGCCAGTGTCCTGCTTAACCATACCCGCTCCATTGAACACTTTAAGTTCCATGCCGCACATTAGGGAAGCAATCGTTTCTCACACGCAGAGAATTCAGTAGAATAGCGCAAACGTTATTTTCCGAGGTTTAATATGTCTTCTACTGTAACTATTTTCCATAATCCGCGCTGCTCGAAATCGCGTCAAACTCTGCAATTACTTGAAGAACAAGGGATCACACCTGAGGTACGTTTATACCTTACGGATGTACCAACCCAGGACGAATTAAAAGCCGTTCTGACAAAGCTGGGAATCAGTGCACGCGAACTGCTAAGAACCAAAGAGCAGGAATACAAAGATCTGGAACTGAAAGACACAAACAAATCGGAAGAAGACATCCTATCCGCCATGATCAGTCACCCTAAGCTCATTGAGCGCCCGATTGTGATTAAAGGCGAACAAGCTCGTATCGGTCGTCCGCCTGAACAGGTTTTGGAGATTCTCTGATGCAGCCATTTGTCCTGGTACTGTATTACAGTCGCAGCGGCCACGTGGCTACGATGGCAGACCATATTGCCAGAGGCGTTGAATCTGTTTCAGGGATAGATGCCCGTATGCGCAGCGTGCCTTCCGTTTCCCCTACCAGCGAACAAACCGAACCTGCCGTGCCAGAACAAGGTGCCATTTATGCCACGCTGGATGACCTTCGCGAATGCAGCGGCCTGATTCTCGGCAGCCCAACCCGTTTCGGTAATATGGCAGCACCAATGAAATACTTCCTCGACAGCACATCCTCGGTTTGGTTGTCCGGTGAATTAGAAGGCAAACCTGCATCTGTGTTTACGTCTACTGGCAGTCTGCACGGCGGTCAGGAAAGCACATTACTGACCATGATGTTACCGTTACTGCATCACGGGATGGTGATTAGCGGTTTGCCGTATTCCAATGCTGAATTATCCGCCACGCGCACAGGGGGGACACCGTATGGAAGCTCCCATTTGGCCGGAACACAAGGCGAGCATACACTCAGTGAGGAAGAAAAAGCACTGTGTTATGCCCAAGGCAAACGCATGGCAGAACTGGCTTTAAAATTAAGAGACTGAATGCAGCGCTCATTCTGATTACGAAGACTGCATCCACCTCTGAAACTATAAATATTGAGTGTTATATGACCCCGTTTTATCAAAAAACCTATTACGCCTTTTGGGTACTTTTCATCAGTTTGATGGCCATTTTCGGTTACAACAAATTGGTCATGCCGGAACAAATAGAGCGTGTTCACTGGATCTTACTGGGCTTCCAGACGATTCCTTTACTGCTGTTCATCCCTTTTCTTATGAAACCTACGTCAAGAACCTTCCAATGGTTCTGCTTCATGTTGTTGCTGTATTTCATTGTGGCTGTGGTCAACATTTTCAGCCCGGGAATGTATTACATAGGCATGGCTGAAAGCGTCATTGTAGGTCTTCTCTTTACAGCAGCCATGATGCTAGGCCGCTGGAAGATGCGGGGAATGGATCAACAACAGAACGGATAAACTGAAAGCACCAAGACATCGGCTTGTTTGTAGGGTTTTAACAGAACGAACCAAAACAACACTCAGAACAAGTCGATATCGCCCACCACCATGGAACGCTTGGACAACGCCCCTTTTGCAAGTAAAGCCTGGTAACTCTGAATCTGATTACGACCGTTTTCTTTAGCGTAATACAACGCTGCATCCGCTTGAGCAATTAAACCACTGTTGGTTTCAAACGCATCTAACAGGGTATAGCCGATACTGACGGTCACTTTCTCAATTTGGGGAAAACAAAATGATTCTATATGCTCTCTTGCTCGTTCAAGAATAGCGTCACTCTGCTCTGCAGTAACATCACGCAGTATGATGGCAAATTCTTCACCACCGTAACGAAACAGCCAATCCTCTTCCCTGAAAATCTTTGCCATTTGCTGACCTAACAACAACAGCACTTCATCGCCGTAAAGATGCCCATAGGTATCATTGATGTTTTTAAAGTGATCAACATCAAGAATGGCCAAACACGCTTCATAGACATCCGTACTTCTTTGTCGGCCATCACTGACAGGAAACAGGCTCAGCTTTTTATCAAACTCACTTCGGTTCATTAAACCGGTCAGTGCGTCACAGGAGCAGGTTTCAACCAGATTAAACTGATTACAATAAATACTGATCAGAAAATTAAGAAAAACCTCATCGACTACCTGGGCTTTTCGATCCAGGATTAATAACGCATGAAGACCATTCACAGAAGCTAACGGGAACGGTCGCAGTCCCTTTACAAGCTTCGGCGTTACATTAGATCCGGGATCAAACAACGCAAGTACAGAATCGACATCTGCGCCAAAGGGGTTTTCAGATGAGCACAGTAAAAAGCGGGTCTCACGCCCTACGGAATCAACAACGTAAAGCGCAAATCGTCCCACAACGAGACTCTCCAACGTTTCCAGAAAAACGGAATTCACGTGGTGGATATCTCGGGTCTCGGTTAAGCGAATAATTGATCGATATTGAGTCGAAGGGTCCAACAATAGCAATCTCCGAGAAGAGGAACGTTTAAATCAGTATATCCGAAGAACGAAAAAATGCGCGTCTAAAAGTCAAACTCATCTTCGATTTGAGCTACCCAGGCCGAAACACGCTCGTCTGTTAACTCCGGTTGCTGATCTTCATCGATGGCCAGACCGACAAATTCCTTACCGTCTTCTGTCAACGCCTTGGACTCCTCAAACTCGTAGCCATCAATCGGCCAGTAGCCAATAACAGCACCGCCCTGCTCAATAACGACATCGTGTAACATCCCCATGGCATCCAGGAAATAGTCGGCATAGCCAAACTGATCACCCAAGCCAAACAACGCCACCAGCTTACCGGAAAAATCGACCGTTCCCAGCTCTTGCCAGAACTCATCCCAATCGCTTTGGATTTGGCCGTAATCCCAGGTGGGGATTCCCAAAATCAGATAATCGTACTCAGCAAAGCTGTCCTTTGAAGCAGCAGCAATATCATGCATTTCAACTGAGTGCTCATCCAAAAGATCTCGAATCTTTTCTGCAACGGTTTCCGTATTTCCGAGACTCGAGCCGTAAAACAATCCAATCGTAGCCAAAAAACACCTCATTGAAACTGAAGATACAGGGCGTTTGTCTGAAGCCTAAACACGCTAGGTGACAGTTCCAGATAAAACACCCGAAGCAAATATTTGGCCCGGTATTCTACAGCAAAGTGCATGACTGCACACGCCAGATTCCCGATTGTCTTAGATCCTTAATAATTCTTTGGTAACAATGTTGAAGTCAGCATCAAATTCCAAATCATCAGGTTGCACAAGGATGCGCGCTATGAAAACCATTGCCGAATTTGAAGAACAGATTGCCCAGAAACTTCGCCCCTGGTTCATCCGGAATATATCGCTGGATGAGGGGTCGGATTGTCTCAATAAGATCATCTCCCGACACCCTAAATTACTGTGCATTATGAATCACGGCGGCTTTTATGGCCCTTGGGCTGCGGCCTTGGCATACCATTATCTGTTTCTTTCGCACGGGGGAGCTAAACGGACACCAACGGGCGTTGCATGGCGGGGGTTTTATAAACTGCCTATTTATAAGCAAATTGCCCAATACCTGACTCAACTTGAACACCCGTTGGACTACTCTGGCTGCACTGCTCTGCTTACCGAGTCCCGCTTTAATGACCTGATTATTTTGCCGGAAGGCGCCAACTGCCACTATTTCAACGGTCAAGTACTGCAACCATTTATCAGCCCTCGATTTATTGAGCTCAGCATAGAAACACAAACCCCACTGTTATTGTTTGTGCATCATGGCAGTGAACACTGGAGTGTCCCTATTCGCATACCTGCACCATTATTACCCCTGACTCGATGGTTGCCGGAGCGATACCGCTTAGGGTTGGAACGCAGCCATTCAGTCAATATTCCGCACATGCTTAAAGGCTCTATTCCGGAACTGAGTGTAACCTGCAAGCTCTACCAGCCCAGCATCCATCCCTCTGCATTAAGAGACAAAGCCTTTGCCAAGACACTGATAGCACAAGAATCCGAAACCATTCATCAGCTGATGCAACACCATTACAACCGACTCAAGATCAAACAAATGAGTGAGAAGTCCGACACTTTCGGAGAAGACGAGAAAAACTCCGTTTTCCCAAATCAAAATACACATCCCTGTGTTGAAGTAGCTTAAACATGTGATAACCCAAAGGGATTACGGACTATCACTGGGCGTGCGTCAGAGCGCGATAAGATCCTCCAGATACTGGCATAGCGCCTGGCAATTAAGCTGCTCTTCTTTGGAATGGGCAACAAAAACTTTCCATTGTGCGTCGTACTGCATGGTTCTTCTCCTAAGTGCGTCCCCCTCGGTATCGACAACGATCGAGCATCATTTCAGCCTCGATACGTTCGGTCTTGAAACCCGGGCTAGCTTTTTAGTTATTTAGATTGGAGCTATCGACCGTATCTGGTATCACGGCCAACAGTCATTGATTAAAAAGTAGACAACACTGATAGATATAAATGTGAAGCAGTTCTCACCAGTACATTTATCAACCAATTGGTTACAAAAGGCATCTTACTTTTAAGAAAGGGTCGACGTGGTTACGTTCTTAAACTTTTTGGGATATTCCAACCGAATCAGCGTTCCTGTATCAGTTTTAAGCTCTTTCCAGGAGGTAATATCCAATTCAATAAAAGCCATACCGCACGTCGGTAGATTATCCAAATCTTCCCCGGTGATCGTAAAAATAAGATCACTTAACCCTGGGTTGTGCCCAAATAACACCACGTGATTCCACTTATTCTTGATTTGGCGTAACTCGGTCAATAAATGTTGGTAATTAGCGTCATAAAGCTGTTCATTCAATTTGAGGCTGCTTAACGATCGATTACAGTACTGACCAAAAATTTCTGCCGTTCGAATCGCTCGTGTTGCAGGGCTGGATAACCACAAATCACTCTTTTCCAGAGCCTCAGCCGTTCTAAGAGCCATCATAGGGGCGTCCTGGATACCGCGCTTACTGAGCGGTCGGTCTTTATCTACCAGACCATCAAATTTCCAACTGGATTTAGCGTGTCTAACCAGAATCAGATGTTTCATGAGAAGAGTCCTGCTTAACCGATGCGGATAAAGAAAGCCTATAAAAAAGGGGATTAAGAACTGTCTTAATTCTAATCCCCAAACAATTATCTCACATCAACAAGGAAACCGAGTCGAAGCGTAATCGTATGATAGCATCACACGTCAAGCTCAGTTCTATGAACTAGGTGTGGCCTTGTTCATATCGGAAGGCATGCTAACAAGCCTTTGTGTCTTTTTAATGACAATGTCTTACAGGCCAGATCAGAGAAGGACTTAGTCAGAGGTGCCCAAGCACTCATATACGGCATTGATCAAGGCATCCGCTCTCGGGTCCACCAATATGTACGGCCCCATGTAGTTATGAACATACCCAAAGCCCAATTGTTGATCCGGATCGGCAAAGCCTATACTGCCCCCTGCCCCTGGATGTCCGAAACTTCGCGGCCCCCCAAACTTTGCCAAGCGACTGTTCTGGGACATCATAAAGCCCATACTGAAACGGGTATCTGTATGCAGCACCGGATCATAACCACGGGCCGTTTCTGTCCAGCAATAGGATAAGGTTTCCGGCTTTAACAGGCGGAAAGGCTCATCACCGTTTCCGGTCGCAATCGTACCGCCGTTGGCCAATGCACCGTACAGCTTGGCCAATGCACGACCATTTGTATGACCGTTTGCAGAAGGCAGCTCCATTGAGCGCCAAGCCCTGGAATTGGTTCCTCGCTGCGCGGACGGAGGGTTCGCAAACGCCTTTGAAGAAACGCCTGTCGGGTTCTTCATGATTTCCTTAAATAACCCGTCCACCATAGGATCACCTTTCACCGCACGACCACGTTCAATTTTTGCGCATCGATGAAACTCGGTTTCGGGCGTTCCAATAAAGCAATCAAGCCCCATGGGCTCGACTATGTGTTGCTGAAGATACTGCCCCATGGTTTGCCCCGTTGCCTGACGAAAGACTTCGCCAATCATCCAACCAAAGGTTAAGGGCGAGTAGCCATGCTGACCATAAGGCCACCAGGGCGCTTGTTCCGCTACTGCATGACACATGTAATCCCAATCATATAAATGCTCAGCCTGAACGATGGCATCAATGGCTGACACTCCGGTCTTGTGAGATAAGATGTCAGACACCTTTAAGTGGGATTTCCCTTCTTGAGCGAAATCCGGCCAATAATCAACGATACGATCATTAAGACTGAACACTCCTCGCTCTACAGCGTGTAACACACAAATAGCAGCGATGCCTTTGGTACAAGAGAACGCATTGGCAATGGTATCCTGCTGCCAGCCTTGTTGTTCGTCTGCATCGGCCAGCCCGCCCCATAAATCCAACACCAGTTCACCGTTATGAACCAAAGCCAGAGAGGCCCCCCGGCTATCATCACTCAACAACAGTTGCTCAAACGCTTCTCTTACGGAATAAAATTCCGGTGTTACAAATCCATTCACCAATGACATAACTCGACGTACCTTCACCGATTAATTTTCGTCTGTTTTAAGGAAACCCTGAACACATAACAATAACACGCAGCCAGAAAACACGCTTGCGCCTTCAAGAAATATCTTGGGTTTGTGAGCGTTGACCAGGCAGTTATGAATTTTTCATCTATTCTGTCTAGTGGCCACAAAGGTTCAGCGCAGATTATGTCAGCAGTAAAAAGGAAGATTTATGAGCGACGCACTCATTCCGTCAAAGCAAGAAATGGAAGACGCATACGAAGTCATACGTAAACTCAGAATGCCAGCCGTACCTGACATCATCACCGAAGTCCAGCGCATGCTACAAGAACCAAACTTACGTATTGATGAAGTTACCAACCTGATCAATCAAGACGCGTCCCTCACCGGGGAAGTATTGAAAGCAGCCCGATCCCCACTCTATGGTCTCTCGGAAGACGTCACTACCATCTCCCATTCAGTCAAAGTCCTTGGGGTGAAGCGCCTCAATGAAATCACCATAGCAGTGGCACTTAAAGCCTCCCTTAATCCCATGAACGAATTCAACTCCAAGCTTTGGGAAGAAAGTCAGCTGGTGGCCGCCGGGTGCGCCTGGTTAGCCAGTGCAACAGGAATAATAGATCGGGACGAAGCCTATCTCGCAGGGTTGTTTTCCAACATCGGTTGTATGCTGCTCTCCCAAAACAATCTGAAATACGAGATTTTGTTCGAAAAAGCCCGCGCCTACCCTCTTACAACCCTCGAATTGGAAACCCGTCTGGTCAACACAAACCATTCAGTGGTCGGGTTTATTGTTGCCGAACTCTGGAGTTTGCCTGATCGTGTCTGCAAAGCCATTTACCACATCCATGACCAGACGCTAAAAACAGATCAGGTAGCAGACTTGGGGCCATTAATCGGTGTCATTCGGATCGCCACCCAATACATGGAGCGTATTCGATTGATTAATGTTCCTGAAACCATAGAATTTCTCAAGTTTCAGGACGCCGCTCGAGAAGAGCTCATGCTAGAAACCGAGATCTACGAAGAATTCTCCGAATATATGGAAAGCTTGGTCTAATCCCAGTAGAGTAGCGGCCTGATCAACAACACAAACCGCTATCAACGGGTTGGGCTATGATAGGTATTTTTGGTTCTGCATTTAATCCTCCGACATTAGGTCATAAAGATGCGCTGCACCAGGCAGCCCAATCCTGCCAACGGCTTTTGGTCGTGCCATCAGCCAGTCATGCCTTTGGTAAAAACATGCTCCCTTACGAAATACGCTATCGGATGCTGTCAGCCTTCGTGCAGGACATTCAAGATGATATCCCATGCCCAATCGAGGTTTCGAACGTAGAACAAACCCTGTTACAGGAAGGGTATTCTCCGGTATACACCTTTGACGTGCTGGCGCGATTGGAGCAACAACTGGCAACAACAGAGTTAGCCTTCATTCTTGGGCCGGATAACGCCCACCCAGACACCTGGCAAAGCTTTTACAAGCATCAGGAAATTGATCAACGCTGGAAAAAACTGGTATGCCAGGAACAACAGCCCATACGTAGTACCCAACTGCGGGCCTCGGTTCAGGCCGGTGCAGACGATCAAGCCCTGTTAGAACAAACAACACCTTCTGTCGTTAGTATCATCCGTTCAGAAGGGCTTTATCGAAACGAAAAATGTACTAATGGCTGATGGGCTCATCACCGAATTCAAAAAATACGTGCCGCGCTTCACTGCTCATCCAGTACGGTGAACCGGATACCTACTGTCATCAGCCGCTCTATCAGTAAATTGCCAAACGCCGACGCCGGAGTCAGTACCCCATAAACGGGCTCCAAATGCTCCCGATCATAAATCAACGCCAAAGCAGCCTGGGAAACAATCTTGGCGGTTTCCCCATATCCCGGATCACCACCGCGTACTGTCGCTACCACCTGATGCGGACCGGATCGGGCATCCACTGTCACTTTAAACCAGGCTCGCTCTCTGTCGCCATCCGTGGGCCCTTCTCCCTCAGGGAACAGTGATAACAACTTTTCCCGCGACCAAGGCACCTGTGCCAAACCAAACATCGCAGAGGCCGTCCCCAAGGCCACCATTAATTTTGGCAAAGAACGTATCTGTAAGTAATGACCATAGCTGAACTGTCGACCATATTGTTCAAACAACTCAGCCGATCGACGCACCACCTGACTGTCGATGCTCGGGAGCGGAAAAATCCAGCTGCGTAACCTGTAGTCATAACGCACTTTCGGGCGGGCAATTCGGATTCGTCTTCCATCCACTTCTTTACCCACCGTCAGCGAGCGCCAGAGTTGTCCGACATGAAGGGAGTGACGTAAACGGGAAAGAATAGACACCATGGATTTCCAGGTGCCGCTCGATATCCTTCCCCCCATGTTTACATACGTATTCACATCGACGGATTCCCTGACCAGGTCACCCACTTGCTCATTAAGCTGCTGCATGGCATACAACACACCCAAATCGTGAGGCACACTGTCAAAGCCGCAGGCATGAATCAAGCGGCACTGGGTTGCCCGAGCCACCATGTCATACTTGGGATACATGGCATCCACAAATTCATTTTCACCGGTAATATCCAGATAGTCCGTGCCTTTTTCAGCGCAGGCTTTGATCATTCCCTCACCGACCTCCATATAAGGGCCAACCGCTGAAATCACCACCCGTGAGTCTTCGGCTAACGTCATTAACGCCTGTTCATCAAAGGCCTCTGCCACCTCTATCGAAATAGCTTCATTCGCACGATCAACTTCCACCATTTCTTGTTTTAGCAACTCCAGCTTGTCACGGTTTCTCCCGGCAATCGCCAACGACATGCCTTTATTGGCTCCGTTTTCCAAGAGTGCTTCACATAAGTTAATCAAGATCAGTCGACCGGTGTACCCTGTCGCCCCGTACAAGGTAATGTCATACTTACGGGCAGTCATAAGTTCCCTCTGAATAAAATGATATACTGGTCGATACGACAACGTTGAAGGCGGGATTCCGGGCAATGACTGGACATCATCCCCTGACCCTAAACAAACGACCGAATGAGAGCCCGTTTTAACCATGCAGACTCCTGATACTAATGATAGTCAACTTTGTTCACATCAAGAGCATTCTAATCAAGCGCACGCCAACAAAGAGTATTCGCAACTCTGGTATCCCTATGCTCAAATGAAGCATTTGGAACTGAACCTGGAAGTGGTTGAAGCAAATGGTGTCTACCTCACCATGAGTGACGGTAAATCATTGATTGATGGAATTTCGTCCTGGTGGTGTGTTACGCACGGCTATAACCACCCGGAACTCAACCAGGCCATGGTTGATCAGGCTCAGAAATTCAGCCACGTAATGTTAGGTGGCTTGAAAAACCGCACCACCGAAGCTTTTGCAGAAAAATTGGTGGAGATTACCCCCGATGGCCTTAATCATGTATTTTTCTCCGACAGTGGTTCTGTGGGTGTGGAAGTAGCCATCAAAATGGCACTCCAATACTTCTTTAACCAGGGCAACCACAATAAAACCCGAATCGTTGCCTTGGAACGTGCTTATCACGGAGATACAACGGCCTGTATGTCGGTGTGTGATCCAGCCGAAGGCATGCACAAGATGTTTCATGGCATCACCCCGGAACAGTTCTTTTTGCCTGCACCAACTGGCGGTTTTTCTGCCAGTGAAGAGCAGGTTAATGCAGATATCGCCCGTGTCGACGCATTATTTAACCAACACGCCAGTACGATTGCAGCTGTGATTGTAGAACCGCTGCTGCAAGGCGCTGGTGGCTTTAATATCTATTCACCAACCTATTTAAACCAGTTAAAAGCCCTGTGTGAGCAACACAATATTCTGTTGATTTTTGATGAAGTCGCCACCGGGTTTGGTCGTACCGGTAAACTCTTTGCTACCAATCACACCGACATTTCACCCGATATTATGGTGTTAGCCAAAGGCTTAACGGCCGGCTATGTCGGCCATGCAGCCACCCTGGCCAGCACACGGGTGTACGAAGCCTTTCTATCCGACAGCCCGGCCAAAGCCTTTATGCATGGGCCAACCTTTATGGGTAATCCATTGGCATGCGCCATCGGCCTTAAAGCCATCGAAATTTTTGAACGTGATGATTACCTCACTCGTATTCAAACCATCGAAGACATTCTAAAAGAGGAATTGTTAGGCTTTGAACACGAAGAGATTGTCGAAACCCGAGTGCTAGGAGCCACAGGCGCGATTGAAGTGAAGGACGCCAAACACCATCAGGGTATCCAGCAGTTTGCAGCGGAACAAGGCGTTTGGTTGCGTCCGTTTGAGCGCTATATCTACACCATGCCGCCATACGTTATCTCACCGGAAGAACTTCGTAAAATCACCCATGTGATGAAAGCCTGGTTCTCCCGTCCCCGTTAAGCACACACAACCCGCCACGCATAAAAAAAGGCGATACTCCAAAGAGATAATTCTTAAGAGTATCGCCACAATGCCGAAAGGCTTCAGGTAAATCGGAGATTCCTTTCACTTAAGAAATCGAGGCTTGTTCGAGTCGTTTAATTTCTGCAATGACTTGTTCATTCACAGGCGCATCCATCCCCAGACTACGGGCATAACGC
>JBFHTA010000059.1:0-16220 GCA_041590855.1 Pseudomonadales bacterium | reverse complement strand
TCAAGGCTCTTTCGATCCGGCATCGGCTACTCGAACGTTTCGAATTGCATCTGCCGATGCGTTGGTGGATGTAATCTGGCCAAGACTTCGGCAGTTAATTGAAAAAGAAGCGCCGGGCATTAATATCCATGCCATTCCTTATACCATTACCAACGCTGAAAGCCTGCTGAACGATGCCGAGGTGGACATGTTCATCGGTGCTAATGTACTGGGGGATTCTGTCATTCGCACGGAGTATCTGTACACGCCTTGGTACGTCTGTGTGATGCGAAAAGGGCATCCGTTAGCGAAAGCTGATCTTACGGTTGAGGAGTTTGCAGAAGCGGATCATCTATTGGTGTCTTTGTCCGGAGACATTACGGGTATTACCGATCAGGTCTTAGCTCAACATGGTTTATCCCGACGGATTGCAATGTCGGTGAATCACTTCTCAGCGGTCACTTCCTTATTAAAGCAAAGCAACCTGATTTCGGTGATGCCTTCCACCACCATTGAGAATGCCATCTTTAAAAAGGAATTAGCGGTGGTTGATCCGCCGGTAGAAATCACCGCACCACAGTTGTCTCTCTGCTGGCACAAACGGCAGGAACACGATCCGGGTCTAAGCTGGTTGAGAGCGCACGTCAGCAAGATTGTCAGAGAGCACGCCAAACAACACTATCAAATGATTGAGCAACGTATGTGTAAAAATAAAGCAGGCGGCTGTACGCACCCGGCTTGATGTATCTTTCCGTTAGAGCATTGTGTGAATCGTCTTTTGCTAGACTGTAAAGACGTTAGGTTTCTTTCATCCTCTAACTGTTCGCCCGATCGGTGATGATACCAGTCGGGTGAGACAGCTTGGTCGTGGGGTTGATGTATGCTTGGTATCAAGGTCTGCTCATTACGTTGGGTTCGTTACATCGGGGTATTATGTTTGTGCGTTCCTGGATTGGCTCAGGCGGTCAGTTATGAGTGTCTGCCTAAGGCGATTGCGGGTGTGGAACACACCAATACAACAGGTCAGATTGATGCGAATCTGTATCAGACCGAAGGGCTGAAATTAACGCTAACTCAAACGGGGGAAGATTGGCAGCTATGGGAGAATTCGGATCGTGAACCTATTTTCGCCCAGTGTCAGAGCCAATACCGCTGTGAACCTGAACAAGGCTTTTACGGTGTGTTTTACATGACTAAGCAACACATCTTTACTTACATTATTCAAAAAGCCTACGGGTCGCAGTTAGAGCGGCAGATTGTGTTTACCTACAAAGGCCGTTGCCATGCACTCTAATCATTTCATAAATCATCACGCAGCTGTTCAGATAAGTAGCGCAACAGTAGTTGTATCTTAGGAGAAAGATACTGACGTTGTGGATACATGGCCCATACGGCTTCCGAGTCATCCTGAAATGGCTGCAATACTTCCTGAAGTTCTCCCGACGCCAGATAAGAGGCGACATAGAAGTCAGGTAATTGCGCCAACCCGAGGTGTTTCAGGGCTGCATCTAACAGTGCCGGGCCACTGTTGCATTTTATTCGACCGTGAACACTGATGTTTCGGGTTTTCCCGGCTTCTTTAAACCGCCATTGTTCCAGAGTGCCCATCAGACAGCGATGTTGATTTAGTTCCGATAGCGCATAAGGTGTTCCGTATCGATCAAGGTACTCGGCGGTGGCGCAGACATGAAGTCGGCGATTTGCCAGCCGTCTGGCAATAAAGCTGGAATCTTTAAGCTGACCGAGCCGGATTGCCAGGTCGATGCCTTGGTCAATCAAATCCAGAGTTTGATTGGTTAGGATCAGCTCTACTTCCAAATCCGGGTAATTGATCAAAAAATCATTGACCAGAGGTGCTATGATTTTTTCACCATAGGTGACAGGTGCCGTGAGTTTGATGAGACCCGTCGGTTTGGTTTGCATTTGGCTAACCAACAAATCGGCGTGCTCCAGCCCATTGACCAATTGTTTGCATTGCTGGAAATAAAGTTGACCGGCTTCGGTAAGAGATACCTTGCGTGTTGTCCGGTTCAGTAATTTAACCGCCAGGCGATGCTCCAGTGCAGCCACTTTCCGACTGACTTGCGCAGGAGACGTATTTAAACGCTGGGCTGCAGATGTAAACCCGTTTTGTTCGACGACGGTGACGAACTCGCTGATGCCATCCCAATTGCTCATACTATTATTTCAAATAAGTAATAAATATTTTCAATTATTGCTAATTATTAATGTTTTGGAAATAAATATACTGCGTCCATCAATATAACGATAAGTCTCCGTGACTTTAGTACTCAAGAAGAGGGAACATTTAATGACTGGTCAATTTATCAAAGCCAAAGCCGCCATCGCTTGGGGGCCTAATGAACCACTGAAAGTCGAAGAAGTGGATGTCATGTTGCCAAAAGCCGGTGAAGTACTGGTGAAAGTTGTGGCTTCCGGGGTATGTCATACCGATGCCTTTACGCTATCTGGTGAAGATCCGGAAGGGATTTTCCCGGCGATCTTGGGCCATGAAGGCGGGGGGATTGTTGAAATGGTTGGCGAAGGGGTAACCAGTGTTGAAGTCGGCGATCATGTCATTCCTTTGTATACCGCCGAATGTGGCGAATGTAAGTTTTGTACGTCTGGAAAAACCAATCTTTGCCAAGCCGTACGTGAAACCCAGGGCAAGGGTCTGATGCCAGATGGCACTACCCGTTTCTATAAAGATGGCGAGCCTATCTACCACTATATGGGATGTTCCACCTTTTCTGAATACACCGTATTGCCGGAAATCTCGTTAGCCAAGGTTAATAAAGAAGCGCCGCTGGAAGAAGTGTGTTTATTGGGTTGTGGTGTCACCACCGGAATGGGTGCCGTATTGAATACGGCTAAAGTTCAGGAAGGCGATACCGTGGCTATCTTTGGCTTGGGTGGCATTGGCCTGTCTGCGATCATTGGTGCGCGTATGGCAGGCGCAAGTCGAATCATTGGTATTGATATCAATGAGAGCAAGTTTGATTTGGCGAAGCAGCTTGGAGCAACAGACTGTATAAATCCGAACGACTACGATAAACCGATTCAGGAGGTCATCATCGAAATGACCGATGGCGGTGTGGACTTCTCGTTTGAATGCATTGGTAATGTCAATGTGATGCGTCAAGCACTTGAATGCTGTCATAAGGGATGGGGGGAATCCGTCATCATTGGTGTAGCCGGTGCGGGCCAGGAAATCTCAACGCGTCCGTTCCAGTTAGTGACTGGCCGAGTCTGGCGTGGCACCGCCTTTGGTGGAGTGAAGGGCCGTTCCGAACTGCCAGGCATTGTTGAAAAGTATTTAGCAGGTGAGTTTGGTTTGCAGGAGTTCATTACTCACACCATGCCGTTGGAAGAAATCAATAATGCCTTTGATTTGATGCATAAAGGCGAGAGTATTCGAAGTGTGATTCATTTCGATACGAAATAATGATTCGTCTACTGACAATGGGCTGATGAGTCCACGCCTTAGCATCGAGAATACTCAAAGGAATATCAAACAGGAGACGGCGCTTAATTAAGCGCCTGTGTTGACAGTTATGACAATTGATATTGAACCCGTCAGTCAGGCTAAAGTATTTAACGGCTGGCATAAGCAATACCGACATGCCTCTCAGGTTCTGAAGTGCGATATGCGGTTTGCCATTTTTATCCCCTCTAAAGCCAGTCCGTCTTCCCCGGTGCCTGTGCTTTATTGGTTATCCGGTTTGACCTGTACCGATGAAAACTTCATGCAAAAGGCCGGTGCCTTTCGGGTGGCGGAAGAACTCGGCATTGCCATTGTCGCTCCGGATACCAGCCCCCGTGGTGAAGCTGTGCCGGATGATCCGGAAGGGGCGTATGATTTTGGATTAGGTGCCGGGTTTTACCTGAATGCAACTCAGGCTCCCTGGTCGGAACATTACCAAATGTACGATTACCTTGTGCAAGAGCTGCCTGATATTGTTGAAGCACATTTCCCGGTGTCGCAACAACGGTCAATCTCCGGTCACAGTATGGGTGGGCACGGTGCGCTGAGCATTGGTATAAAGAATCCACAGCGTTATCAGTCCATCTCTGCGTTCAGCCCTATTACCAATCCTGTTGATTGCCCATGGGGGCAAAAAGCCTTCAGTCAGTATTTGGGCCCGAACCAGGATGCATGGAAAGACTATGACAGCTGTGAGTTGTTGAAATCCAGAGGTTGTGAATTGCCCATGCTGGTGGATCAAGGCGACAGTGATGGTTTTCTGGAAGAACACTTAAAACCTCAGCATTTGGTGTCGGCGGCAGAGCAGGCCAAGGCTTCTTTAGAATTGCGTATGCAAACGGGCTATGATCATAGCTACTTCTTCATACAAAGTTTCATTGAAGATCATCTCAGGTTTCACGCACGCTATCTTCAGACCGAATAGTTTGAGGTGTTGCACTTTTTATCTGAATTCAGGAAATGGTCGGGCTATTCAGAGTGTCTTTAAGAGTTTTCTGACGAATAGCGAATGGAATTAATGTACCAAACTCGCTCTCCTTCGGGGGAGCGCACAACCACTTCATCGTCGACTGACTTGCCTACCAAAGCGCGGGCCATGGGCGTATCAATCGATATGTAATCTTTGCGATTGAAAATTTCATCGTAACCGGCAATGCGGAATGTCTTGGTATTGCCTGCTTCGTCTTCAACTTCCACCCAGGCACCAAAAAACACTTTGCCCTCTTGTTCTGGCGAATAATCCACTACCTTCAGTTTTTCAATCTGTTTACTGAGATAGCGTACCCGACGGTCAATCGAGCGTAGTTTTCGCTTGTTCTCTTGATAATCGGCATTCTCTGAGCGATCTCCAAGGCTGGCAGCCCAGGTGACTTTTTCAGTAATTTCCGGGCGTTCTACACGCCATAGGTGATCGAGCTCTTCTTTGAGTTTGATAAAACCTTCACGGGTAATCAGAGGTGTTCGCATAACAGTGTTCAGATAATAAGAGACAAAGGCTGATGATATGAGGTTATGGAAAGTGGCTCAACCTAAACGTTATTTAAGATTTGGATTGTATTTTTGCTGTAGGGTTTTAAACATAATGGATGTCTTGAAGGCCTGTAGAGCCTGTTTAAACTCTTCAACAATGTCGTCATCTGTGTCTTTGTTGAACGCCAACCAAAGGTAACTGGACAACTCATCAAAGACATAAATCATTTCGAAGTCTTCTGGCTTGTATCTCAGTTGTTTAAGTGTGTGGTAGAAATTTAATTCCACAGTGCTGGTCAGATCTACTCTGCCGAGCTTGAGCATTTGAATGTTCTGGGCAGTTGAAGGAATTTCAAATACCTTGATGTTGTATTGCTGGAGGTGCTCCCAGACGGCAGAACCCTGGATATCGCTGATTTTGTAGTTCGTTAAATCAGAAATCTTACTGATCTTAATATCGTTGCGTGACTTGAGCTTAAATAAGGCAGTGGTAATTGGGGCTAGGGTACCCACCCATTTAAACTGGGATTCCCGTTCTTCTGTTCGAATGATGGAATAAATCAGCGTATTTTTTTGAGTTCTGGCCAATTCGATGGTGCGCTTAAACGGATAGGTTCTGATCCGGCCGTCGACCTTGAGGTCTTTCAACAATGTTTGGACAATCTCGGTCGAGATGCCTGTAGGCTGACCTGCTTCCATATAGTTATAGGGGGCAAAATCTTCAGTGACGACCTGGATTTCATAACTATGAGCGATCAAGGGGGAGAGGATCAAACACAACCCGCTAATCCATCGAACAAACTTGCAATGCATACGCTGTCTCTCAGATACGTGTTGTATATAAGAGTATATGAAAACGAAAACAAACGAGTTTTCACCGACCAGTGGTTGCTCGCTAAAGATTTTATAAAAAACTGAACACCCGGTCATATATCTCAAGGTCACGGATCATATGTCTCACATTGTTTTCAGTCGCTTACTTGTGAATATTACCGTTTTGTTATCAATACTTATTAGTAGGAACGATTCATGCCTCTCGGGCGTGTTAAAAAAATAAGTATGAGGTGAGACATGGAACTGGGGCAGCGACTATCTGTTCGGCAAAGGCATACATTGATTCTGTTGGTGGTGACCTTAGGCTTTATCATCACGGGAGGGTTGAGCCACTATTCAAGCCAATCACTTCATACACTGCATGAATTGGCGAACCAGCTGGAAACCTTGTCGGAACATTTATTGGAATTGCGAAAATCGGAAAAGGATTTTCTCGCGCGTAAAGACGAGAGATACGTTGAGGATTTCCAGACCCGATTTCAGGAAACCATGGCGTTATCCGCCAGCTTTGAGTCCGAGTTGAATGACAATGTAGGGGCGGTCGCAGAAGAATTTCAAGCCGTCGGAGCCGAGTTGAATCAATATCAACAGGCATTTACAAGTTTGGCTTCCTATCAGAAAACCATCGGGTTAGATCACAAAAGTGGTTTGTATGGTGGCTTAAGAAGCAGTATCCATCAAGTCGAGGAAACCATTACCAACCAACCCTTATTGCTCGCCGATATGCTCATGCTAAGACGACATGAAAAGGATTTTATGTTGCGTAGAGACGCCAAATACATTTCCAGGTTTAGTGAGGGGGTGGCGATCATGAAGCGCAATATCCCTGTAGCTTTGAAAGCAGAGATCATTCCTAAACTTGAGACGTATGAAACCCAGTTTATGAAACTTTATGAGGCCGAAAAGAAAATTGGCTTGAGCTATAAAGATGGGCTGCACGGCTCTTTACGTGACTCTGCCCATCGCCTGGAGGGATTGTTCTCTACAGTGAAGGCGGATCTTAAAGTGGCCATTCATGATAAAACGGAGTTGGTTACTTTTATGCTGTACAGCACCTTGCTGGGCTTGGCGGTTATAACCGTGTTGTGTGTGTTATTCGTTTCGAAAAGCATTAGTATCTCGTTGAATAAGTTGATCCGTTACGTGGTTAGTTTGATCAATGACGATGCATTAGAACATCGCTTACTGAGCAAAGACAATGAGCTGGATATTCTGGAAACGGCGTTTAACAGTCTCAATCAAAAACTCTCTAATGCCATTACTGAGATCAAAAGTTCTGCGAACAATATTACCGACGTCGCAACGGAAATGTCAGTAATGACGGAACAGGTTAATCAGTCGACGGCTCAGCAACATCAGAAAGTAGAGCAGTCTGCCACGGCCATGGAAGAAATGTCGATGGCCATTCAGGAGGTGGCAAAGAACGCCCAGGGTACAGCGAACTTTGTTGGCAATGTGAATGATAAGCTCAATGAAACTACAGAAATCAGTGGCTTGGCCCAGGAAGCAATCCGCACACTTCAGGAGGAGGTTCAGAACTCGGTCAGTGCCATAGGCAAGCTGGAAGAAGCCAGTGGCGATATTGAAACGCTCCTCGACTCTATTCAGGACATTGCCGACCAAACCAATATGTTGGCGTTGAATGCAGCGATTGAAGCGGCTCGGGCCGGTAATCACGGTCGGGGGTTTGCGGTCGTCGCCGATGAAGTCCGAACACTGTCGGCCAGAACCCATGAAGCGACTGAAGAGGTCAGAAATACACTGAGGCAATTCAAGCAAGTGATCGCACACGTGGTGGAGTCGGTAGAGTTATCCAACGAGAAAGGAGCCAAGGGCCAACACCAGGCTGATTTGGCGATTCAGATGATGCGGGAAATGACTCAAAAAGTGGCCGAAATCAGCATGATGAACATACAGATTGCAACCAGTGTGGAGGAACAAACGGCGGCCGCGAACGAGTTGAACAGTTACATACACGATATCTTCGAATCGTCGAAAGTGCTGAAAGAGCACAGCGAGCAGACGTCTGAAGCGACGGTTCGATTGAGCGAGGTAGTGAAGGACATTAACACTTCAGCATCGGCCTTTGCTGTCTAAGTCGCTTAACCCCAGGTTGCTGTCTACAACATGAATACCAAAATGCAGTAGGGCACAAAGGCAAAGAAAACGATCAACAGCTTATAGATGCCCATACCTGCGTAGTGGTATAGCTCGAATCGTTCCTTGGACAGTTCAAACCAATTGGAGTGGAGGTCGTACATCCACTCTTTGGCATAGGCGTACAAAACAAACCAAAGACAAAGAAAGGCATAGTTGATAAAGGCCGACCAACCTAAAAACTGAGTCAGTGTTTCCAAATCCATATACGCCCCCTTTCCGAATGGCTTCTTTATCAGTGTAGCTCGCGGAATTCGGGGCGTTTTTTAAATAATGTAATAAAAGTTATCCCACTTCACGAAGCAAACGGTTTGGTGAAGCCTGAATCACCGGGCGGCTACCTAGCCAGCCGCTGGACACAATCACTGCAGCGGCGGTAACAGGTGTTGCTAACCACAATGACCAATGTGGTAGCCAAGGCGCATCGAAGATGCGTTGATAGAGCACAAAGCTCATCGCTTCCGTAGCTGCCATGGCTAAACCGCTGGCAAGCAATGCTAGCCAAAGATACTCGTAAATCACCAACTGGTTAATGTAACTTCCGGACGCCCCAAGAGTGCGGTAGATGGCGGCTTCGTGACGTCGGATGGATAAGGTACTTTGCAGTGTCGCAAACAAGAGGACCAGTCCCGCCACCAAAATCAGCAACAGAATGTATTCCACTGCTACGGTGGTTTGATCAAGAATATCACGGACTTGCTGGATGATTTGCTCCACCGGAATGATGCTCACGGCTTTAAAGGTGCGGTTAAGTTCAAGCAAGGTGTGATGATCCGATGCATCCATATAGAAGCTTTTTAGATAGGTATGGTGGAAGCTCTCCAATGAACCGGGTTGGAACACCATGTAAAAATTGGGTTTGAAGTTATCCCACTTTACTTTACGAATGCTGCTGACGTGAGCGTCAAAGGTTTGCCCGGCCACGGTAAAGGTTAGTCGGTCGTTTAGCTTGATATTCAGTTTTTCTGCCAATTCACTTTCAACTGACACATAGGTGCGATCTTCTTTGGCATCCAACTCTGGCCACCAAGATCCGGATACTATTTCGGAGTCTGCCCCGGGATGTTCGCTCCAGGTCAGATTCAGTTCCCTTCGAACGGCATTGGGTTGCTCTTCTTTGGAAACGGCTTTTTGAACCGCTTGTTGATTAATTTCAATCAAACGACCACGTACGATGGGGTAGGATTCGCTCCCGGTCACGCCAGCGGCAGTGAGAAATTCATCAAACGACTTGATCTTGTCCGGCAGAATATTAATCGCAAAATGATTTGGCGTTTCGGGCGGAATGGAGGATTGCCAACGGGAGAAGAGGTCGGTTCTTACCACCACAATCAGGGTAATGGCGGTAAAAATAAAGGCGAAAGCACTGAGCTGTGAAATTGCATAGTAACGGTGACGATGCAGTTGATTAAACCCAAGACGAATCTTTTTGGGTAAATGTGGCGCTAAACGATGCAACACCGACAGCAGCCCTGAAGATATGGCTCCAAACAATAGCGCCATCAGCGAAAGGCCGACAATAAAAATCAGCGTCAGCTGAACATGTTGGGTTAACAGATAAGCCAAACCGCCCATGCATAGAATGGCAATGGCATAAAATGCATTCAATCGAACAGGCTTTGGATTCAGCTCCCGTCTTAACACCCGAACCGGCGATACCTCTTTCAATTTTTGAATCGGAGCCAGTGAAAACGCCAGTAAAACCACTAAGCCCGCAAACATGCTGATCAATATGGGTGCCCAGCGAGCAGGCAAAATATCTTGGGGAATCAGCGAGCGCATCAATTCAAATAACCCATAGTGGGCTGAAAACCCCAAGACACAGCCGATGACAACCGCCAGGATGCCGGTGATGAGCAACTTAATCATAAAGATCTGGCGAATGTGCTGCTGGGAGGCTCCCAAACAACGTAATAACGCAGCTGTTTGGAAGTGGCGTTCGCTGTAGCGTTGGCTGGCCATCGCGATGGCGACTCCGGCCAGTAACACTGCGACCAAACTGGCCAAACTCAAATATTGTTGTGCTCGCTGTACCGCAGAGCCCATGGCACTTCCGTCACTGACGGCGCCGGTCAGTTTTTCGTGTTCGCTGAGTTGGGGCGTCAGCCATTCCGCAAAGTCTTCAATGATCTTGGCTTGGGTAACATCGCTGGCAGCATCATTAACTTCCGGCGCTTTAAAATAGTGTTTGTGAAGTACCCGACTGCCAGGCCCGAGCACTGCGGTTTTTTCAACGTCTTCCAGGCGCATGATGATGGCCCCGAATGGGTTGTAAAAATTGCCGGAGCGATCGGCATCCTGAACCAGAATCTTATCCACAGTAAACAGGCCATCACCGATTTCAAGGGTATCGCCCAGGCTGATGTTCAATGCTTGAATAATCCGCTGTTCGACCCAAACTTGGCCGATTTCCGGTGCTTGTGCCAGTGCAGTGGCTTTTCCGAAAGGTTGATCGGAGACGCTGAAGGTACCTTTCAGTGGGTAGTTTTCTGAAACGGCCCGTATTCGGGAAAGTTGCAGGGCATCATTAGCAAATGCCATGGTAGAAAACGACAAAGCGGGGGAGTGAGCAAATCCTCTTTGGCTGGCTTCGTCGATCACGCTCTGGTGAATGGGGTGCTGGCTTTGAAGGGTAAGATCCCCTGCGATCAGTTCACTGGCACGGTAGCTCATGGTTCGGGTGAGGCGATCGGTAAAGGTGGTGATCATGCTCATGCTGAGTGCGGCTACTAAGGTGGCGATGAACAGCAATCGCATTTCCGCACTGGAGATATCCTTCCACCAATGCTTTTTAGCAAGCGAAAACAGCTTTGAGCGTGAAAGCCCGTTTTTTGGGGTCTTCCCAGGTTCTGTCTGTGCAGTTGTTTGTGTATTAGTTGTTGTTTGTGTATTAGTTGCTGTTTGGGTAGCTGACGTCTGATTCGGTGCCATCAGGAGATCTCCTCCAACTGGCTGTGTTCAATCAGTTTACCGTCCTCCAATGACACTTGTCGTTGACAGAGCTTGGCGAGTTCATGGTCGTGCGTTACCAATACCAATGTGGTGCCTTGCTGCTGATTCAATCGGAACAACAAATCAATAATGGTTTGCCCTGTGTTTGGATCGAGATTGCCGGTAGGTTCATCAGCAAATAGAATTTCCGGGTGGGTGACAAAGGCTCGTGCAATTGCGACTCGTTGTTGCTCGCCGCCAGATAATTGGTTGGGCTGATGATCCATTCGATTGCCTAACCCCACCTCGGTCAGCCAAAAGGCTGCCTTTTGTTCCGCCTCGTTATCGCCTGCCAGTTCTAGCGGCAGCATCACATTATCCAGTGCCGTTAAGTGCGGAAGTAACTGAAAGGATTGAAAGATAAACCCAACGTGTTGATTTCTGACGGCTGCCCGGCCATCTTCATCCAACAGGGTTAACTCATTACCATTGAGTGAAATTAAACCACCAGTGGCGGAGTCTAATCCGGCCAGCAAGCTGAGTAAGGTGGATTTACCGGAGCCGGAACGCCCGAGGATGGCCAGTGTCTCACCGGAATTCACCTCCAGATTAAGCCCTGATAAGATGGTCAGAGATTGCTGACCCAAAGATACCGTTTTACTGAGGTTTTCTGCTTTGATCACAACCATGCTTCATTCAATCCAGTTTCGTTATTTATTCAAGCGTTGTTCTACAACTCAACATCTGATCCAGGGCGTTCCCTTGGCTCAAAAAGCATTCGCCCTAATAGTAATACTCTGTTTGGCACTGTTTAGTTCAGTGAGTATGGCACAAGCCAAACGAATTCTGATCCTGGGGGACAGCTTAAGTGCCGGATATGGAATCGAAGTCGCAGAAAGCTGGCCGTCACTGTTGCAGCAGAAATTCGACAAAGCCCAGAAAAACATCCAAGTTATTAATGCCAGTATCAGTGGTCAAACCTCGGTGGAAGGGCGTTCCCAAATTGACCGTCTTTTAGAGATTCACCAACCCAGTTTATTGATCTTGGAGTTGGGCGCAAATGACGGGCTCCGTGGCTTGTCGCTGACGGAAATGAAACAAAACCTCTCTGCCATTATTACCAGTGCACAAAGCCGTGATGCCAAGGTGTTGTTGCTTGGTATGCGAGTGCCTACTAACTACGGAAGGCGCTATACCCAAATGTTTTACAACACCTTCTCGCAACTTGCGGAAGAACACCAAACTCAGTTCATACCTTTTATGCTTGCCCCACTGTTTACTGAGACAGGCTTGAGTGATCCGGAGTTCATTCAATCGGATGGATTACACCCCACAGCCAAGGCGCAGCCGTTGATTGTGGATTATTTATGGGAAGAGATTGCTGGTGGGTTGTGATGTGAACTCAGCTTATTCCTCTACCACAATACAATCTCTGCCTTGTTCTTTGGCTTGATAAAGGGCGTTATCACTGCGTCTGATCCAACTCTTCAATGAGTCGTCGGTGGTTACTTGCGCAAGGCCACCGCTGAAGGTCACTTGCTTTGAAATATTAAAGTCATGCCCGGCGATCAGAAGCCGAAGTTCTTCCGCCAGATTTTGCGCTGTTTCCAGTGGGGTTTGAGGAAGTAGTAGCGCAAACTCTTCACCGCCGTAACGAAAGAACTGATCAGTGGAGCGAATGCGTTGTTTGATGATGCTCGCGAATTCTTTGAGTACTTTATCTCCGGCCTGATGTCCGTAGGTGTCATTAATTTGTTTGAAGAGATCCAGGTCCAGCAGTAACAGGGTGGCCGGGGTGTTGTATCTTTGATAAGCGTTCAATTCCTTTTCGATGGCCGCATTGAAGGTATAGCGATTGAGTGCTCCGGTTAGTGGATCAAAGGTAGCGATTTTATTCAGACGTTGATGAAGACGCTCATTCAGATAGGAAAAGATAAAGGTAAACAGGGTGACTAATAGCAGGGTGCCATAGACCCGGTAGAGCACGTATTCTGAATGATTTGGGTAAGAGAGGTAAAACACGCCCGCTAAAAACAGCAATACACCGACGGTGGCTTCCTTGAGTTCCATCACTAAAAAGAAACTGATGACACCCACATACGCCCAATAGATACCGAACTCGGGCCGCAGGTAGATCAGGTTGAGGATGGTAATAGGAATAAAGAACAGAAAGCCCCGGCCTTGCCATAGATAAATCCGTTTTTGGATCATCAGGTAAATGACGGTCAGAAAATATATGCTTCCCAAAAATGAGATAAAACCGGTGATGTGATCGCCCCGGCTAATCTGCAATGCACTGAAAAAGGAGGCAGCTGCAGCACCGAAAATGGATAGGTACAACCTCAGTTTGAATTTGAAATCAGCAATTTCATCCAGCATAGATAGGCTATAAACTCGAGTGTAGACTGAATAGGGTGGTATTCCGTTCAGTATAGGTAGAAATCAAGGGAAGTTGTTGATAATGAATTGGGGTTACCCCGTGTTTGCTTCGTTATCATCGGATTGTATAGAGTGATGCATAGAACGTTGTAAAAGGAGTGCTTATGAAAATTGCCGTTTTCTGTGGTTCCAGCATGGGGGTTGATCCTATCTATGCTCAGGCTGCTTCCGAGCTAGGGTGTTTCTTGGGTGAGCAAGGCATTGCAGTGGTTTATGGTGGCGGCAATGTCGGCTTGATGGGGGTTGTGGCGCAAGCCTGTTTGGACGCTGGCGGTGAGGTCTATGGCGTGATACCGGAAGCATTGCAAGATAAAGAGATTGCTCATCCTGCGTTGACTTCATTGAAGGTCGTGTCGGACATGCACGAACGAAAAGCGGAAATGGCGCGTTTGGCGGATGCCTTTGTAGCCTTGCCAGGTGGCGCCGGAACCTTGGAAGAAATTTTTGAAGCATGGACCTGGGCGCAATTGGGTTATCACACCAAACCCTGCGCTTTTTACAATACGAAAGGTTACTATGACCCGCTGAAAGAGATGATCTCCAAGATGTCATTGGCCGGTTTCTTAAAAGCCGACTATGCGGATATGTTGATTCATACCGATAACCCTCAGGATTTGTTGGAGGCGATTCATCAATACGTTTCACCCAGGCAAAAGTGGTCATGATGTACTCATGACCTATTTAACCACCTTAATGTAAGACCATCTTGTCTCTAGGCATTTGTTCAACCGGGCGGGGTTTAGGTGTTTCGCTGGCATGTGCTGCCTGAAGTAAGAGTGCCAGCATTTCGTGGTAGTCGTCCTGACTGAGTTTGATCGCTACCTGGTTCAGCCAGAGCACATTTTCTTCCTGATAGTTATCCACTGTTAAGTTGCCTGATTCAGCTTCACTCATTAATGCTTTCAACTTATCGTAAGAAAGACATATGTGCGTCGTTCTCCAGAATAAATGTGCCGAGCCGTGACTGCAAATACCGACCCATTGGTAGCGGTTTTGTACCGCGATTTTGGTGATTTTATTACACATATCAGGCGGCCTCTTGTAACTGGAATTCTTCAAGTAATTGGTTAACCCAACGTTCGATACGGGTGTCGGATAATTCAAACTGTTGATCTTCGTCGATGGCTAACCCGTAGAAGTAGGTTTTACACGGACTGAGTGCACGACTGTCTTCAAAGTCATAACCTAGGGTCGGCCAATAGCCTTTGATGTCGGCGTTCATGGGTTGAATAATTTCATGCAGCCAACCGACAGAATCAATGAAGTAATCCCCGTAACCGAATTGATCGCCAAGTCCGTAGAGGGCAATCGGTTTGCCCTGCAGGTTGGCACTTTCAAGCTCATCCTGAAAGTCTTCCCAATCGCCTTGAATGCCGCCAAAGTCCCAGGTGGGTATTCCAAAGATACAAATATCTGCTTCATTAATGCGGTCTGCCGAGCAGTCGGTGACGTTAATTAATTCGACGAAGTGTCCCGCGTTGGAAAAGTGGGTCTGTATTTTTTCTGCGGCTTCTTCTGTGTTGCCGGTATCTGTGCCGAAGACCAAAAGTATGTCTGTCATTAGTTGTATCCGTTTTCCAGTCGCATGCGTAGTTGATGATGAAGGTGTGTTAAGGAACCTGTTTATAGTTTTGATTTTATATAAATGATAATCATTTGCAAATAAAAGCTATTGCTTATAAAAAATGAGCAGTTGGTCGTTAGCATCAAAATGTGTGATCAGAAAGTAGTCAGGTATGGTATGATCGCGCGCCGAAATCAGTGGCAGATCGATCCGCCATAAATCAAGGAACGTTTTAATAAACGGATGTTTTCAAATGAGGGAGTTATGAACAGTAAAGTTGTTTTAGCCGTGTTATTGCTTGGGATCTTTATCTATCAAAAACGCGATGCGATAGATGCCTACCTAAACCCGCCCCCGCCAAGTGAGATTGACCTGCACGCAATGGACTTTGCCAGTCGACATACAGAACCAGTGGTGATGTACGGCACCTCCTGGTGTGGCTACTGTGCAAAGGCAAGGGCCTTGTTTGAAGAACAGGGGGTAGCGTATTACGAATACGACATTGAGCAGTCTGCGGTGGGAGAAGAGCAATACAACTTACTGGGTGGCGGCGGTGTCCCTTTGATGATCGTCAATAATCAGGTGATCCAGGGTTTTAAGAAGAAGCGCATTTTGAAGGCGTTGAATTAACATAACGCTTTTGGTTACAGCGATGTCACATATTAAAGAAATGAATTCAGTGCTTTGTGATTGGGAGGTTCGTATAGTACTCGAAGCAATCAGTCGTGAGGCCGATCGTTTGAAGGCTCTATGTGAAACGTCGGAAGACGAAGATGAAGTAGCAGATACTAGAAATGACTATTTGGAAGTTATTGGTCTTAAAGAGCAATTAGAGAGACAGGCAATTAGTGTTTTTGGTGAGACAAACGTATGACTTATTGGTTGTTTTCTCTCTCTTTTTGGCCTGTATAACTGTGTTTTTGTTGTAATTGATAAGCGATAAATAAGTGCGTTTATGTTAAAGTTCACTTATGTGTATTAGCGCTTAAATGACCTTGTGTACGCGCTGTTTGGGCAATTTGGGTGGAAGTTTAAAAGGATTAGACTTTCTAACATTTGATAGTGCTACAGAGGCACGATGCGTTTGAAAACTTTTTAAATCATGCGTCTATGATTGATCCAGGTGCTTGGCATTAATGTACGGAGCCTGAGATACCGTTATTAATTATCAATGGCTTATATTTGTTCGTTTAGGAGACTAGAACATGGCTACTGCGGAACAATTGAAAGCGCTTTTGCGGAGTCACGCTGAGCGTGATGACCAGCGTTTTTATTCCGTTGCTCTCCAAGTTGCAGCAAAGGAAGCT
Source organism: Pseudomonadales bacterium (assembly GCA_041590855.1). Taxonomy (GTDB): domain Bacteria; phylum Pseudomonadota; class Gammaproteobacteria; order Pseudomonadales; family Litoribrevibacteraceae; genus Litoribrevibacter. The sequence continues at coordinate 55 of JBFHTA010000059.1, read as the reverse complement.
CGTCAGGGACATAACAAGCTTGCTCGCGATATAAAAAATTTGGTTGAGAAGTCTC
>JBFHTA010000058.1:0-16267 GCA_041590855.1 Pseudomonadales bacterium | reverse complement strand
GACCCACACTAAGCACCCGTAGCTCAATTGGATAGAGTACTCGGCTACGAACCGAGCGGTTAGAGGTTCGACTCCTCTCGGGTGCGCCACTTAACTTTTTGGTAATGAAGTTATGATGGTTAAACGAATTACCGTCAACCGGATGGATCTGGTTACTACGCACCCGTAGCTCAATTGGATAGAGTACTCGGCTACGAACCGAGCGGTTAGAGGTTCGACTCCTCTCGGGTGCGCCACTTAATTTTCTGGTAATAAATATTAAGTTGGTATTCTTTTTATTACCCTCATCAGTTTGTTCTGATACTAAGCACCCGTAGCTCAATTGGATAGAGTACTCGGCTACGAACCGAGCGGTTAGAGGTTCGACTCCTCTCGGGTGCGCCACCTTCTTGTTATGCTTCTTTAATTTCCAACTTTGTTACATATTCGAGCTTGTGTCTGGCCGTGCAGTTCCGTTGAGAATTGATGTTAGGTGTTAGATGTTAGATGTTAGATGTTAGATGTTAGATGGATTATCTTTTAGCGTCTCCCGTCTCCCGTCTCCCGTCTCCCGACATCATCGATCAATCACTTCAAAAACTTCGTGACGGGTCTTAAAACGTTTCACCTGATCAAAGATTTCTTTGGCTTCCGGGTATTGCCAGCTCAACATGTGTAACCATTGCTTTAGTCGACCGGTAATTTGTATGTCATGGCGAGTGGTTCCATTAGGTTCGCATGCATTATAGAAGGTAGTTAGCAAAGGCTTGATTTCTTGCCATTGTGCTTTATTGGTTGAAATACCATTCTGATAGTCACGGATCTGGCGACTCAGGAAAGGAGAGGCAATAGCACCGCGACCTATCATTACGTCTTCGCAGCCGCTCACCCTGATGCACTCTTTATAGTCATCTAGCGTCCAGATATCGCCATTGGCTACGACGGGGATGCTTAAGTTTTGTCTGATTTCTTTAAGAAGATGCCAATGCGCTGGTGGTTTGTAGCCCTGCAGCTTGGTTCGGGCATGTACAACGAGCTCATTAGCCCCTGCTTCCTCAATTTGTTGTGCAATTCGAAGCGCGTTCTTATGACAATCCCAGCCTAATCGCATTTTGGCTGTAACAGGGTAGTCCGTCGGTACTTGTTCACGAACTTTCTTGATGATGTCGACGATTGAGTCGGGTTCTTTCAGAAGTACGGCGCCGCCTTTGTGTTTATTCACTGTTTTTGCTGGGCAGCCAAAATTTAAGTCGATACCCGGGGAACCGAGTTTGATTGCTTTTCGAGCGCTGCGGGCCAGTGTGTCAGGATTGTTACCCAGTAACTGAATCTTCACAGGTGTGCCTGATTGAGTGCGACAATCATTGGATAATTCCGGGCATAAACGGTGAAATACTTTGGCGGGCAAATGTTGATCGGTAATTCGAATAAATTCTGATACACAGAAATCAAATTGCCCCACGCTTGTTAATACTTCTCTAAGAGGGGGGTCAAGTACGCCCTCCATGGGGGCCAATAAAACACGCATAAATTGTACCAGTATTATAGAAAATATAGCGTTTTGGGCTATTTTGGGGCGATATCAGTGAAAAATCGGAGCTATTCTATCTGAAACTGACGATTTTTCATTCATTTATTCGGTTTTTAAATGATGTTAATGGTTTGTCAATATTGCGTAAAAAAACTTTACTGGGTAAAGTAGACCCGTTTTGCTGACCAGGTTGTCTATTATTTGTACAAGTGGTCAGGTAAGTATGTACTTACTCTGCAAAATATAGGATGTATGATTTTAATAAATTATACGGGGGAGTCCTGCATCTCTAGATGCCAGGCAAAAAAACTACGGTTACCATGAAGGAGACCGCATGTCCGAATTAATGAGTGAAGGCATTACGCTTATGCTGTTAGGCATGGGATTCGTTTTCTCATTCCTTGTTGTTCTCATTTTTGCTACAACTGCGATGTCCAAAGTAGTTGTTAAATTTTTTCCCGAACCAGAACCTGCTGCTCCAGCACCAGTAACTCCGCCTGCAAATACAGGTGGCGGTGTTGACCCACAATTGCTGGCCGTATTAAAGGCTGCAGTTAAGGAACATCGTTCACGCCAAAAGTAGTGAATGAATTTGTTAAGCACGTTTAACCGAACGTTTTTTTAGGAAAGGCCATATACCCATGACCGATAACAAAAAACCTCTAGGAATTACTGACGTAGTTCTGCGTGATGCGCACCAATCTTTATTTGCAACGCGTATGCGCATTGACGATATGCTGCCAATTGCCGAGAAACTGGACCAAGTTGGATACTGGTCTTTGGAATCTTGGGGTGGTGCAACTTTTGACTCTTGCATTCGCTTCTTGGGCGAAGATCCATGGGATCGTATTCGCGAATTTAAGAAAGCAATGCCAAATACAAAGCACCAAATGCTTTTGCGTGGCCAAAACTTGCTGGGTTACCGTCATTACGCAGACGATGTAGTTGAGAAGTTTGTTGAGCGTGCTGCTACAAACGGTGTTGATGTATTCCGCGTATTTGACGCGATGAATGATCCTCGTAACCTTGAGACAGCCATTAAAGCAGTTAAAGCGAATGGCAAACACGCTCAGGGTACATTGTCTTATACCACCAGTCCTGTACACGGTATGGACTCTTGGTTGTCTTTGGCAAAACAAATTGAAGATTTGGGTGCTGATTCCATCGCTATTAAAGATATGGCGGGTATCATCAACCCTTACGAAGTATTTGAATTGGTTTCTCGTCTTAAAGCGGAAACTGATCTTGAAGTACAGCTTCACTGTCACGCGACAGCAGGTATGTCCGACATGGCTATCCTGAAAGCGATTGAAGCTGGCGTTGACCGTGTTGATACTGCTATTTCTTCGATGTCTGGTACTTATGGCCACTCTGCAACTGAAACGGTTGTAGCTGCTATGGCTGGTACTGATCGTGATACTGGTCTTGATCTACTTCTTCTAGAAGAAATTGCTGCATACTTCCGAAATGTACGTAAGAAGTACGCTAAGTTTGAAGGTGCACTTCGTGGTACTGATTCACGTATTCTTGTTGCTCAGGTACCAGGTGGTATGTTGACTAACATGGAAAACCAATTGCGTGAGCAAGGTGCCTCTGACAAGTTTGATGAAGTACTTAAAGAGATTCCACGTGTTCGTGAAGACCTGGGTCATATTCCTTTGGTAACTCCGACTTCACAGATCGTTGGTACACAGGCGGTTCTTAACGTTCTAACAGGTGAGCGTTATAAGTCGATCTCTAAAGAGACTCAAGGCATTCTTAAAGGCGAATACGGTGCAGCACCTGCGCCATATAACGCGGAACTTCAAGCACGTGTTCTTGACGGTGCGGAAGCAATCACTTGTCGTCCGGCTGACTTGCTTGACAATGAAATGGACAAGATCATTGCAGACGTTGATGCGTTGGCTGCCGATAAAGGCATTAAGCTGGCTGAAAACAAAATTGACGATGCTCTAACTTATGCATTGTTCCCGCAGATTGCACCTAAGTTCCTTGAGAACCGTGGTAACCCAGATGCATTTGAGCCTGCGCCTAAGGGTGATGCTGAAGATACCTTCACTGTTACTGTAGACGGCAACGAGTACGTTGTTAAAGTTGACGAAGGCGGTGATGTAACTGATCTGGCTCCAGTCAATGGTGCGCCTCTATCTTTCGGCGGCTCTGCTCCGGCAGCAGGCGGTGCGGCACCAGCTGCAATGCCAGCAGGTGGCGGTGAGCCTCTTCCAGCGCCTCTTGCGGGTAATATCTGGAAGGTTCTTGTTCAGCCTGGTCAGCAGGTTGAAGAAGGTCAGACGCTGATGATTCTTGAAGCGATGAAGATGGAAACCGAAGTAAGTGCTCCTAAAGCAGGTGTTGTTGGTGCTATCTCCGTGAAAGAAGGCGACGCTGTTAAAGTTGGCGATACTCTTCTAACTCTAGGTTAATAGGGGCTGACTTAATGGAAAATGTATTAAACCTTTGGTACTCCTCCGGGATGTACAACATTGGAGTAGGCCAGTTCTCTATGATCGTGGTCTGCTTGTTCTTGTTGTATCTTGCCATCGTAAAAGGCTTTGAACCTCTACTATTGGTTCCAATTGGCATGGGCGGTATTCTTGCGAATATTCCTGAAGCCGGTTTGGCTTATCATGCACTTGAGCAGGCATTACACGTTGGTTCACAAGAGCTAACGAATCAGATTGCTCAAGCATTAGGTGTTGCGGGTGACGCAGGTTATAAAGCAATTTTGGTTGCTTATGATGAAGCGCCTGCAGCGACTAAAACGGTTGCTATGAATATCGCTCAGGATGCTGGTTACGGCCACGGTATGCTGTATCAGTTCTATAATGTAGCGATTGGTTCTACCATTGCTCCGCTATTGATCTTCATGGGCGTTGGTGCGATGACTGACTTCGGTCCGCTATTGGCTAACCCTAAGACGCTTCTACTAGGTGCTGCGGCACAGTTTGGTATCTTTGCAACGGTATTCGGTGCAGTAGGTATGACTGAGCTAGGTATCATGGAGTTCTCTGTAGAGCAGGCAGCCGCTATTGGTATTATCGGTGGTGCTGATGGCCCTACTTCGATCTTCGTAGCTTCTAAGTTGGCTCCAGAGTTCCTGGGTGCGATCGCGGTAGCAGCTTACTCATATATGGCATTGGTTCCTATGATCCAGCCGCCAATCATGAGAGCACTGACGACTGAGAAAGAGCGTGCAATTCAGATGACTCAGGCGCGTCATGTAACCAAGACTGAAAAGATCGTATTCCCGATCATCGTTCTTGTACTTGTTGCGCTATTGCTTCCTGATGCTGCACCACTACTTGGTATGTTCTGTTTCGGTAACTTGATGAAAGAGTGTGGCGTGGTTGATCGTTTGAGTGATACGGCTCAAAACGCATTGATCAACGTTGTAACTATTTTCCTTGGTCTTTCTGTAGGTTCTAAGCTGGTAGCTGATAAGTTCCTGGCGACTGAAACTCTGGGTATCATGGCGTTGGGTATCGTTGCATTCGGTATCGGTACTGCGGCTGGTGTTATCATGGCTAAGATCATGAACAAGTTCATCAAGACACCTGTGAACCCGCTAATTGGTTCGGCCGGTGTATCTGCTGTACCTATGGCAGCCCGTGTATCCAACAAGGTAGGTCTTGAAGCGAATAAGCAAAACTTCCTGCTTATGCATGCGATGGGGCCAAACGTTGCTGGTGTTATCGGTTCTGCGGTAGCAGCCGGTGTAATGTTGAACTACTTGAGCTAATTGCTTAAGCAGTTCTACTGCGCATCAAAAAGCCACGGCTATCTTCGGATAGTTCGTGGCTTTTTTTTTGCCTGCAGGTAATATGACTAATATTTTTTGAGCGGAGAAATCGGGATACGCTATGGAACTGATTCAGGATATGACGCTGACCAGTCAGCTTATTATTAGTGTTATTTTATTAATGGCTGCCTATTTCCATGTCTTTGCTTATAACATGAATACCGTTAATTCGGCGCCGGCACTACTTACCAGCATAGGTATTTTCGGTACCTTTGTGGGAATTGCACAAGGGTTGCAGGAATTTGATACGCTTCAAATCCAAGACAGTGTTCCCTCATTGTTAGAGGGACTTAAAACGGCATTCTGGACATCCATAGCCGGTTTGTTTGCAGCATTAAGTATTAAGTTTCGGTATGTGGTTATTACCCAACCGAGGCAAAAAACGGGGCGAACAAATACCGTTACGTTAGCGGATCTCCACCAGGAGTTGGTCAATCTGACTGCGACATTTAAAGCCTCTTCGGATTCAGGGAACAATCAAATCCAAACCCTGGAGACGCATCTGGTGAATTCTGTTGATCAACTGCATTCGGCTTTAACCGACTACCAGCGTGAAATGGCTGATGCCAACGCCAATGCTTTGGTAGACGCTATTGGTACGGTTATGCGCGAATTTAATGTTCGTATTAATGAGCAATACGGAGATAACTTCAAAAAGCTCAATGAAGCCGTTGGGCAAATGCTGAGTTGGCAAAAGGCCTATCAGGATCAGCTAACGACGCTGATCGATCAGCAACAAACCACTGCCAACACCATGACTGAGGCAACGCAGGCTTACCAGACCGTAGTAGAAAAGACGCAAGTGTTTGGTCGAACGGCTGAAGCATTAGGTGTGATGCTTGATTCGTTGGAAGCACAAAGTAAGCAGTTGGACAGTTATCTGAAAGGACTGGATAAAGCCATCGGAACAGCGGTACATGGTCTGCCAACCCTGGAACAGAGAATTGCTTCTTTAAGCGAAGGTTTGGTGGCAAGTATTGAAAAGAGTCAAACAGAATATCATTCGTTGGTTCAGGCTGCGGTGAGTCAGATGAATCAACAGTTGGCCGATGCTCAATCCATGTTCAGTAAAAAGTTAATGGAGGAACAAGACGGAATTCATCAGTCGGTTCACAAGATGATTGAGCGGACTGATCGTCAAGTTATGAAGTTGGATCAGGCCATGGAAGAAGAGCTGACCAGGGCTCTGGAAACCTTTGGTTGTCAGTTAACGGCATTATCTGAGAAGTTTGTTCGTGATTACACGCCGCTGACTGAAAAGCTAAGGGATGTGATTCGTATTGTTGACCTGCAACGGAAAGCATCATGAGTTCGTTCGATCAAAACTACACCGGAGTTGGAGATTCACAGGAAGAGCACTGGGTGTCTGTCAGTGATTTGATGGCGGGCTTAATGATGTGTTTCCTAATGATTTCAGTGGTCTTCATGATTAAGGTTCAGATTGAAAAAGAAAAAATTCAGGAAGTTGCCCTGCTTTATGAAACGCTAAGAACCTCCTTGTATCAGCAGTTATATGAAGAGTTTAAGGACGATTTACCGCGTTGGGGGGCTGAACTGGATAAAAACCTGACGTTTCGCTTCATAGATGATCAATTACTGTTTGATCACGGTAAATCGGAATTGAAACCGGAATTTAAAACCATCCTAAGTGACTTTTTTCCGCGCTATACCCGCATTATTACCAGCAATGGTTATCACGAAGCCATCACCGAAGTTCGAATTGAAGGCCATACGTCACTAGGTTGGGGCAGAGCAGCGGATGCCGATACGGCTTATATTTTGAACATGAGGCTCTCCCAAGCAAGAACGCGAACCACCTTGGCTTATTTGTTGTTATTGCCTGAGGTGTATCCACAAAAAGAGTGGTTACGAGAGCGATTAACGGCCAATGGTTTGTCGTCTTCTCATCCGGTGATTGATGAAAACGGTGAATATGACCCGGTGCGTTCAAGAAGGGTGGAGTTTCGTTTAAGAACGGATGCAGAGTCTCGAATCGCGGATATTTTGGATCGAATTAACTAACTCATTGTAATACTTCACTTGTTATTACCTTGCTCAGTTAATAATTTAACCAGTTATAAAGTTACCTTGTTATAAAGTTACCTTGTTATAAAGTTACCTAGTTAAAAGGTTGCCCGGTTATGAAATTGCCTGATTTTGAACAGTTCGAGCCATTTAATCAGTTGCGTCGACAGATGGGCGCCGATGAGCTTGGTAGTTTCGAGCCTTTTGATCCTGCCTTGCAGTTAACGTCATTGGAAGCTGAAAGTTTGGCTCAGGGGCATCTGGAAATTTCACATCACCACATTCGATCTTTACCTGATCATACTTTGGCCTATAAGAACGCTCGTATTGTTTTATTTGAGCCGAAACCTGCACAAGAGCATGAAGTAGGGCTGATGCTTTATGAATATCATTTGGCAAATTGTCGACACTTAAATGGCAGTGCACGTAGCTCATCCGGTGACGGTAGAGTACTGGTGAGTTTAGGCATGACAGACTCGATTAAAAATAAAATCAAGGAGTGGAGCACTCATACTCCAATTGAAACCAGGCCCTGCTGGGAATGTCTGCATGCTCTTCGGGTGGATGGTTTTGATGGTGACAAACATCGCAAACGTTTGCACAGTGAGCAGGTGTGGCGAAATTTCGAGCTGTCAGATTTCACACAGAAATTCATTATGTATCCGTTACCAGAAGAGCTTTGGGGGTAGTTCATCAATATTGGGCTATGCATTGAATTGAGATGTCGGCAGGTTAAGGCTCCGAATCTTTAGAGTGTTTAAAGTCATTAGTTGTAGATGTGCTTCTAAGAATGCGAAGCAATTGTTGCTTCGCATGTGTATCAAACAGTTTTCTATTAATTAAGGATGTCTAAGGTCAATATTAACCTTGGATTTTCGTGATCGGCCTGAGGCGAACGATGAATCACTCCGGTCCTGGTAGAGTCATCCCAACGTGTTCCTTTCAGCAAGCCAACTTCCTGTTCGTCCAGTGAATGAATCAATTCAGATGGAGGTTCTATGGGATTTGAACCGACTCGCAGTAGCTCTGATCTGAGTCCAATGTCGTTATCAAGCCACTCAGTCCCCGCGCCGGAATAGGTGGTTACCAGGCGGCACTGAACTTTATCTACATGAAAGCGTGGACACATGCTTCTTGTGAGCGGTGTCAGCCGCAGTCCAACCGAGGTTAGGTCAAAGAGATAAGCAAACATCTCCATCACTTCAGTAAGGTCCTCGATGAAAGCCTGCTTGGATATATGGTCAGGTAATTTATCGTTAAGCCATGTTTTCGCGTGTTCATTGGATAGTGCCCCTTGTAATTGGGTCAGTGAATGCTGTGCCAAGTAAAACTCCGCATACGATTTTGCTGCCGGATTACATGGCCTTTTCCAGGCTGCAAGATTGATGTGTTCATTATAGATATGAGTGAGCACTTCAAAGTTTTCAGAACGAATATAGGAGTGGCCAAGCTCATGATCTGGTAAGACTTGATGCGCTAACATTACATAGGTTCCCATGCTGGGAAGGGATCATCGAGGGATAACCAGTAGGTTTTTCCTTCCAAGACCTCTTCCATGGTTAGAAGGCAGTCATCGAGTGCTTGTGTCAGAGATTGCTGGTTCAAATTTTGACCGATGAACACCAGTTCTTGGCGCATATCCCCGAACGGTTCTTGCCACTTTTCACGAATGGAGTTCAGATAGTCTGTGTCCGTTGGCCAATTCTTTTTCGGGACGGCTTTCCAAAACATGCCTGCGAAATCGACACGGGCCATGCCACCAGCTTGGCTGAATGAGCATGCGTATTGAGGACGGGTTGCCAACCAGAAAAAGCCTTTTGAGCGAATGAGTTTTCCTTGGTTTGGTGTGGCTTCCAGGAAGCGATAAAACTTCTCAGGGTGGAATGGACGGCGAGCTTCGTAGGTAAAACTGCTGATGCCATATTCTTCCGTTTCAGGAATGTGCTCTCCGCGCATTTCTTTAAGCCAGCCAGGAGCCTGCTCTGCCTTTTCAAAATCAAACAGTTGAGTATTAATAATTTTGTTCAGTGGAACCTGTCCTTGCTGAATAGGGATAATCTCTGCGTCAGGGTTGAGTGATCGAATGATTCCGGCGACTTGCTGTTGTTTATCTGAATCGACCAAATCGGTTTTGCTTAACAAAATCACATTAGCGAATTCAATCTGGTCAACTAATAATTCAGAAACACTGCGTTCGTCTTCTTCGCCCAGGTTTTCTCCTGTGCTACTTAATTGTTTTGCCTCTTGAAAATCTTTCAGGAAGTTGAAGGCATCAACTACTGTAACCATGGTATCTAACCGGGCGATGTGACTCAGGCTCACACCGTCTTCGTCTTCAAATGTGAAGGTCTCGGCTACCGGAAGGGGCTCTGATATGCCTGTGGATTCAATGACCAGGTAATCAAATCTTTGTTCTTTCGCGAGGGATGTAACTTCTTCTAAAAGGTCTTCCCTTAGTGTGCAGCAAATACAACCATTGCTCATCTCAACGAGCTTTTCTTCACTTCGGTTAAGTGCAATTTCCCCTTTAACCAATGCAGCATCAATGTTGATTTCGCTCATGTCGTTCACAATTACCGCAACTCGCAAATTGTCTCGGTTATTGAGTATGTAATTCAGCACGGTCGTTTTTCCTGCACCTAAGAAACCCGAGAGCACAGTGACCGGTAATTTTGTCGCGTCAGCAACTTGATTCATTGTTTGATCTCCTCATATTTATAGTTATGTTATAACATAACAATTTATGCTGGCAAGATATCTGCAGATATGACATAGCTGAAAATGATCAATGCAAATGGCGGGTTATAAAGGCTTTAAGCGAAGCGGCTTGGAAATTACCTGATTTATACGAGTGCCTATGATCGGAATATGGCTAAATCAAAGTTACGTTGTTGTCTCTAAATAGCAGTTGTTTCTGTGCGCTTTTGGTGTGGTGATATCTCCGGAGACTGTAGGAAATGTATGTTTATCAATTCACATTCACCCAGGTATGTTATGGTTAAACAAGATGCAGAACATCTGTAGCTTGCTGGGTGGTGAATGGCACATGAAACGGGTGCTTATTGTTGATGATCAGATGTCAGTAAAGTTGCTTATTAAGAGTATTCTTGAAAGCCTGAGTCTACCTTTGACCGTTGAGTTTGCATCAGACGGTCTAGATGCTATTACCCGTGCGAGACGCCATTCTCCTGATCTTGTTATCACTGATATTTTTATGCCCAAAATGGATGGGATTGAGCTGATTGAACAGCTCCGTATGTATGTCCCGAATCTAAAAATTATTGCGATATCGGACAGCGATATACATCATGATAAAACCCCGCTGTATCTTGAATGTGCCAATCTGGTTGGTGCCGACTACTGCTTGAAAAAGCGGGAACTGGTGTCTGAACTAGCAGGTTATGTTCGACAATGTTTTACAGGAACCCCTTACCTCCAACGACTCTGGTAACTAAGGGATAGTCAGAGGCAGGGGGGATTCACTGCAAGCCTAAAACTCTGGTTGCCCTTGAGTATTGATTGCCAATCCTTGTTCGTCTAGCCCGTTTGATTTAGTACCTTCCAGTAAGTGCTCCATGTACTGACTTAACAACACCTCTTGTTCTGTGGAGATATCAATAACAGGGGCTGTTTTACCAAGCAACGATTCCTTGAACAGGCGGCTGGGTGGCCTTTCCCCCACCATTGATTTGAGCATTGCATTGAAGATATCTTTGCCGTTGATATAGGTTTTACGTTCATTATCAATACTTAACATCGTTGAGTCTCTGAGCGCATCGTATTTGATCCTTACTAGGGTGCCAACTCGGAAATCCTTCTTCAAGGCCGTTAGTAAATGCTGAATTTCAGGTTGTAGTGTTGAGTATTCTTCATCGCTGAGTGCAACGACGAGGTCATTTTTCAAAATACGCTGAAAACGGCGATGACTCATTGCATTATTCATCACAATTAACTGTAACTCTTTAGAGCCGTCATTGGAGTAGAGAACTGCGGTATTGGGAAAATCATCCTGAGTGTAAAGACTGGCGATGAACAGCGGAGAGCTGCCTTGATAGCGCATTGCACTGCCAATGTGTCGGACAGAAATATTGTTTTCTGTAATTGTTTCAGCCGCTGGTGGCCAGTAACTTTCATCGGTATCTGCCATAGCGCTGCCATAAGCAAAGCACATAATCGACAGCGATAACTTAGCAAAACGTTTGATAGTGTGAATAAATGAGTGGTTGCTGGTATTGCCGTTACTGCTTGTTACCCTGTCCATTTGGTTCCCCTTGAGCGACTGTGGCGTGTACGTTGGAATTCAATATAAGAAAGAAATCGGGGTTTGTAGAGGGTCGAATTTGGGACAGCCAATGCGATATTTGAAACGCTTGTTTCTTTTAAAAATGTGAGATATTTCCTTAATTAATAAGCGCTTTTCTTGTTCAGAAAATACCTGTGAAGTTGGGGTGAAAGGCCGCAAACGTTATGGAAATAAAGCACTTTGAGACTTGTGTAGCACATTCAAAGTGACGTCGTTGGTCTTGGTTATTGAGGGCGTGTTCGGATCAATTTATTTACGTAGGCATCATCTCACAGAAAAATCTAATCTCTTGCAGCCTTTCCAAGATAGTTACTTTTATGATTTGAATTCATTCGTAAGATGAGTAGAAGATAGGGCAGATGATGACCGGAAAGTGTGGAAAGTATCTCAGGATGATTAGTATGGAGGCCACCTGGTCAGCTGATGCTATGCTGATTTGGTGGCACTTGTTTTCTGAGTTCAAAGGGAGTTATTTATTTCTTATTTTGGAAAACCGGATGATTCCTCAAAACAAGTCTTCGCCGAAGCCATCGCCTTCCTGTTTGGACTCACTGCCTTTTGACATACTGGGCTCTGAAGAACCAAGCTCATTTAATCGGTCTTTACCCTTCTGTCGGAGTGCGTTTAATAACTGATTGTAGTGTTCATACCAGGATCGAGCGCCTTTGATCATTCTGGATTCATCACGCATACTGTTCTGAATAATATGAACTAATCTAAGGAAGTCACGCTGAGCTTCAATGGCCGTATCTCTTGGTATGCCGGAAGCACTGATGCGCTGCATTTCGAGTAGCTGTAGTTGAGCTGACAGCTTCTCAATGGTTGCTTGTTGTAAGGCTAGGCTATTCTGTAATTCGGATACTTGATTGGTTGTTGCAAACTCAACATCTGGCTGATCAGACAGCAGATAGGCAAGGGTGCCTACACCCAGTAACAGAATGAAGCTGAACCCGGCCAGTATGGTAACCACCATTTTGAGGCTGTTGTTCTTTTTTTGTAAGAGCAAGATTTGTTGCTCTTCTGTTAACTCTTCTTTTTCTTTGTCTTCGTCGGCCATTGCTATTCCTTTATGACGTGTTGAACCTTCTTTGTAGTTATCGTCAATGAAAAGGTAAAAGTTTAGTCTGTAATTTAAATAACATAGCGCAGCTTATTAATTTATCAACCTAATAAGTGTTCATAATGAATTGAATTTACGGACATAATTGAGCTAGGGAACAGTGAATGGTAGGTGGAGAGAGCAACCAGAGAGCACTCAAATGTTAAAAGGATTACTTGTCGTAGCATAAAGTACTGAATACAAAAGTAAGAAGGCTCTGATTTCTCAGAGCCTTCTTTGGTTAGTCATCTACTTGTTTTGTCCAAAATGTTCGTGTTCGCCGGTTTAGATCAGATTGCGATTCGTTAATCTCGGTCCCTGAAATAATCGCTTCTTTAAATTCTCCGTCGATCTCGACGATGACATGTACCGGTGGTGGTGGGTAGCCACCCCCTGGAACTTCATAGCTGCGATCATCCAGTGTTAGACCTGAAATTTGATCATTCTCGATAACAGCAGTGGCATTGGTAACACTGATTTGATAAATACGTGCGATCCCCAGGTTTGAACCGCAGGAGGTTGCACTCGTATCCGGTTGGTTGGTATTAAAGTAGGCGACTCCTGCCAGAGACGTTACATGGCTGACGGTTTTTTCTCCCACACCTAATTCAATATACCAACCTGTGGCTGAATCCAATAATGCAATCTCCGCCGTTGGATCAGATCCTTCCTGAATAAGATTATCCGTCGCATCGTACATGGTATTCATGGTGATGGCACTGAGCTGAGATGATAGCAGGTTGGTGAATCTGTCTTTGAACATGAACATGTAATTTTTCACGCTGGTATCAAAGGGGTGTTCACGGTCACCAGAGCCTATGAGAACAGCATGATAGTCTCCCATAGGGTCTTCGGCAGCAACTACGTCTACACGATAGAGGAACTTACGTCCATCGTTGCTTGAATTACCATCGAAGTCATCACTCACATCTGCAAAGTGCGTTACTGTCCAATTAGAAGGGGTGGGGTCAGATTCGGTATCCACGCGCCAGATATTGCCTCCGGTGTCCGCAGCATAAAAGCGGTCAGCCTTACCATTGTTGTTGATGTCTAGTACAGCAATACGGCCAGGAATAGAATATTTCATTCCTGTTTCTGTCACGGTATGACTTGCAGAAGGGCCAATACTGGCAACTAAACTGCCATTGAATGCGTCGACAACAAAAATAGCGCGCCCTTTGGTTGCGGTACCAGCAGAGATAGTACCACTTAGGGAGTCAGGCCCAAGATCATCGGCCGCTGAATCATAACCGCCACCAAAAACCAGAACCGGATTCGTATGGCCTGCAATTTCAGTGACTTCAATGCCAGACCAAGTATCTGATAGCTCACTGAAGCTACCGCTGCCACCACTGACTTTAAACAGGAATTTAGGTGAGTTGGGGTTAGTCACATCCAGCGCGTAAATGAAATTACCTCCACGACGCATGGTTAAATAGAGATAGGCTTTTTCACCAGCTTCTATGATGCCGTCTTTATCGGTGTCATCAAAGTAAGAGGATACATCGCCATCAATGAACCAGGGCTTATTAGGGCTACCAAATAGGCTGCTGTCATTGTTTGTTCGTAGATCTTCAAGATCGGCGAAGTGCTCTTCTGGAATAAAGCCCCAGAGCTCAGTCCCAACACCTGAACCGGAAAGACCGCCTTTAATGGCTCGGAATACCCCATCATTGGCACCGTAATAAACGACAATATCACCGTTACCATAGTTAATGATAGTGGGTTGTGAATGTACCACATCGCCATGAACTGACGCCCGTACTGCTGCACTACCTTCATCGTCATTATTATCTATAACAGCCGCTTCAGTAGCGTTGTTAGCGCCATAGACCCAATCGACCAGGGTAGCGCTCAGGCCGGATGTGGTAGTGTTGAAGGTATTAAGTGATGAGCCACAAGATACACAAGTGTAAAGCGTTCGACCCGTATTGGAGGTACTGGTATAGGCTTCTCTAATTTGTTGTGCCACACCGCCTTTTTCTACGACTTCCCCGTCAGGGGAATCACTGCCACTCAGGAAGGCGCCGGTTCCGCGTGGGGCGTAATCGAAGAAGGTCGAGTTATGGGTCCAGAAACTTTGTACATTGGAGTTTACGAAACCACGGCTTGCATCCCGAACAGACACATTATTTTGGTCAACCAGTTCAAGGCTACCATTGTCATTGCCTATTTGATAGAGTTTCAGGTTGCCGTACCAGCGTGGTTGTCGATCTGCATCTGGCTGGAAGACGCCCATGTAAACCTGGTTTAAATTAGTACCGCGATTGTTTACAGAAACCGGTAGTGCACTGGCAGCGAATACAGATGACTTATCAAGAATATCATCGAGAATATTTTGAAGTGCTTCAACTACTTGATCGGAATCTGAGGCCGTGAAGTACTTTCCTTTCCCTTGTGAGGCAACACTTCTTAACAGGGCACGAGCGCCTTCAAAAGTATTACTGCCAGGTTTGTTATTCCCTTTTAAGGTACTTTCATCATAAATATCAATAACGTAAGTAACGATGGGCTGGTCACCAGGAACATCGTCATTCATGTCGGCTGTTGACATGTAACGTGCATATTCATCGACCCAGTTAGCTTCAAATTTATCTGCAGTCAGGGATATTTGTGTTGCGTCTGCTCCGTGGGCTTTCAATCTGGCTTCGGCTTTATTATTTTCGCCGCTGTCAGGAGCACCGTTGGCTAGAATGATAATGTAGTTGGCACCGCAGGCGTTGGCTAAGGTGATGGGGCTGACATAATCTCCTGCTTGATCCGGGCCAAGAGAGAGCTTGTCCCACGGGTCAGTCTTACTGGATTCTGGTGTCATACTGCCAAAATACAAACGTGCTTCATTCATGGACATGGCATAGGGAGCATTATTGGCTTTATCGATAGCTTCTTCATCAGCCACAAAGCCATCAATGGTATAACCAATGATTTCGCCATTGGCGTCTTTAATTTCAATCAGGGATAAGTCGTCCGCGTTGTTGTACAGCAAGTGGGCGTAAGTGTCTTTCAGTGTTGAGTCCAGGTTCTGAACTCTGTTGAGTAATTTGCTGCCCTCTACATTCGGGCCACCGCCGCCTCCGCCTCCCGAACCTGTATCAGCGAATACGCCAAGTCCCAGATTCATAGCGTTATTATCCGCAGACAGAATGACTTTATACAAAGCTTCGTGTATCAGCACCTTTTTAGTGGTGCCTCCACTTTGAGCTTCCCAGTTTGCTGAATTATCCAGCAAGATTAGAATGTTCGGATTTTCGGACGTTGCCAGTGGGTTGGGCTCGAATATGTCTGTATCCGCAGCGTAACTGCCCCAGCTGAGTAGCAAGGTACTGATGAGGGAAATGAAACGTTTAAACATGATTCTCTTCCTTATGGGCAGAGTCCGGCTGGACTGTTGAAGCGGACACCTTGAGTCATATTGACGGAAGCTCCGGTTATGGTAGAGGACACTTCAATATCAAACTCAAAATAATTGGTTTCAGGTACGGAATCCGCTGTTAATGAATATCCGTCAATAACGTGCGAATATGTGCAACG
>JBFHTA010000057.1:0-16289 GCA_041590855.1 Pseudomonadales bacterium | reverse complement strand
GGAACCCGTGGCAGTGCCATGGGGTTGTTTTCGTCTCATCAATTCTTAGGGGCTTTCATTGGTGGCTGGCTGGGCGGTATGGCATTGGAATGGAAGGGTGAAGACTTTCTTCTGATGGCATGTGCGGGGTTACTTGGTGTTTGGTTGTTGCTGGTGTCTACCATGAAAGCGCCTAAATTCCTGAAAGGTGTGTCTTTGCCATTTGATGGCACAGATAACATGGCCCCGGCGTTAGAGGACTTAAATCGCCAGACTGGCGTGTTAGAAGTTTATTACTACGAAGCGACGCAGACTTTGTACATAAAATACGACCCTGACCTGACGAATGAAGGCATTATTCAGCAAACTTTACAGGGCGGTGGCTTGGCCTAAGTGTACTCTGAGGATACAATGGCCGTCTTAAATTTATTTCATATCGAACGTTAGATTCATCTGGAGAGTTTCATGGCACGAGGAATTAACAAAGTCATCCTGGTCGGTAATCTTGGGCAAGATCCTGAAACCCGTTATACCGCTAATAACAGTGCTGTGACCAATATTACTATTGCTACCAGTGAGTCCTGGACTGATAAAGCAACAGGGCAAAAACAAGAGCGTACTGAGTGGCACCGTGTGGTGTTATTCAATAAGCTGGGTGAGATCGCCGGTCAGTACCTGCGTAAAGGTGCCAAGGTATATATCGAAGGTGCTTTGCGCACTCGTAAATGGCAAGATCAGCAAGGTCAGGACCGTTACACCACTGAAATCGTTGCCAGTGATATGCAAATGCTTGATAGCCGTGGAGCCGGGGATCAAATGGGTGGTGGCCAGCCTATGAATCAGCCGATGGGCGGTTATCAACAGCCTGCGGCAGCTGCTCCAATGCAACAGGCTCCGAATATGGCGCCACAGTCCCAGCCAATGCAGCAACAACCAGCATCGGCACCGGTACAACAGCCTTATCAGCAACAACCTGCGGCTCAGCCTCAATCACCGGCTCCAGCGCCTGGCGGATTCGATGACTTTGATGATGACATTCCGTTTTAATCATCGTTGATTGATACTATTAAGCCTCACTCATGTGGGGCTTTTTACTGCGTTGGGTTTAAGGCTTAGGGGTTGTGATGAGTAGTCAGCAGAACATTCAGGGGTTGATCTTAGCGGGTGGGCAAGGCTCCCGAATGGGGGGTGTAGATAAAGGGTTAGAACTATGGCAGGAACAGCCTCTGGTGAGTTACCCATTGTCGGCGATGTCGCCTCTGTGCTCCGATATTCTGATCAGCTGTAATCGTAATTCCGAACGCTATTTAGCCTTAGTGAAGCGCGTGGTTCTGGATAAAGCCCCTGACTATCAAGGGCCATTAAGTGGCTTGGTCAGTGCGCTTGATCAGGTAACCGCTGACTGGCTGCTGGTTTCGCCTTGCGATACACCAAAGGTGACGACCTCCGACTTCCAACGCTTATTAGCCGCCGCTGAGTCATTACCGGATCAGACATTGTTTGCATTAACAGATGAACACAAATCTCATCCATTACACTGTCTGATTCATAGATCGTTGTTTGCTGAGATAGCGGCTGCGTTTGAAGCCGGACAACGCAGTGTCTTTAAAGTGTTCAAGGCATTGAATGTGATGTGGATAAGTACAGAGGCCGCTCGGATGAGTAACTTCAACGCGTTGGAGCAATTGGACTAACCACTCTACAGGAATAGCTACTTTGCAGCGTTAGCTATTTTGCTGTATCAGCCCCCGGTTGAATTCATAAAACGAAGGATTTGAGGTTCGTCATGCACATCAAACTCATGACTCTTTGGTTTGATTTTCATGGCGTCAATGATGATGTTTTTGAGTTCTTCGTCTGAACATCCGTTACGCAACGGCTCTCTGAGATCTACGGAATGTTCATTCCCCAAGCATAATAACAATCGACCTTCTACTGTGACCCGTACTCGATTGCAGTCGCCGCAAAAGTTGTGAGAGTGCGGGGAAATAAAGCCAATACGAGATTCGCTGTCGGTAAAACGGTAATAGCGAGAAGGGCCTGCCGTTTTATAGGTGTCCGGTATCAGTTCGTGCGTTTGCTCAATTACCTGGCGAACTTCATCACTGGTACACAGGCTTTCACCTCGGTTATGTTCCGTAATAACGCCCAGTGGCATTTCTTCGATGAAGCTGATGTCGATGGCTTTTTCACGAGCGAAATTAACCAGGTCGAGAATTTCGTCGTCGTTGCGGCCTTTAATGATCACGGCATTCAATTTGATTTGATCAAACCCTGCTTCTCGTGCAGCGTCTATGCCTTGAAGCACAGTATCCAGTTTTCCATAACGGGTGAGTTCCTGGAAGCGTTGCGCATTCAAACTGTCGAGGCTGATATTAATACGGCGAACGCCGGCATCATGAAGGGGTTGAGCCAGTGTGATCAGTTGGCTGCCATTGGTGGTAGTCACCAGATCGTTTAGGCCGTCTAACTGCCCAAGACGTTGGAATAGAGAGATTACATTCTTACGAATTAACGGTTCACCCCCGGTCAATCGGATCTTGGACACGCCGAGATCGACAAACGCGGTTGCAATGCGCTCAATTTCTTCAAGCGTCAGAATGGAGGCTTTGGGCAGAAACGTCATATCCTCCGCCATGCAATAGACACAGCGAAAGTCGCAACGATCGGTAACTGACATGCGAACGTAGTTGACGACTCTTCCAAACTGATCAATCAAAGCCATAGTGTCATGCTCTCTTGAATGCCGGCTGGGGCTGACAATGTAACGTGATGTTCTTTGACTATTGTCGCTTATTCTACCAGAAAGTTTGATGAGTCAGGTCAAGTATTTTGTAACCCTTCATGAGAAGGCGCGCTTCATCAGTGGTAATTTATGGCGTCATTGCCGATAATCAGAGAAAACGTTTCCGCAGTGGTAATCAGGTGAGGTGTTGATGAAATTAATGGTTGTTGGCTCAGAGAGCCAGGTCGGCGGAGAGCTGGTGGCTTTATTGGAGGCGCAAGCCATTGAGTTCGTGGCGTTTGACTCAGATGAGCAGCTATTTATTGATCATCACGATATAGCCCAGTTGATCGAAGAACATCAGCCGGATTTTCTGATTAATAGCACGCTTTATCCGTTTGTCGATCGGGCTGAACAAGAAATTGAGCGGTGCCGTTTAAAAAATCTGGAAATTCCCCGGGCATTAGCGAAAGCCTGCAAAAAAGCCGACATTCCCATGCTTCATTTAACCTCACCGTATTTATTTGATGGTGATAAGGTCGGGCCATACACCGAGAAGGATGTTCCCAATCCGGTGAATCTCTATGGTGAGATTCATCAGGCTTCTGAAGAGGCGGTGGCGTCGATTCTGGAAAAACACATCATAGTACGTCTGGGGTTGGTATTCAGTGCGGGCGAAGACAATTTTGTCGGACGAGTGTTGGACCACGGTGGCCAGGATGAACGTATGGAAGTGATTGGCCAGCAGCTCGCTTGTCCGACGTCTGCAAGCAGTGCTGCTGCCGTGCTGGTGGCGATTTGTAAGCAGCTATCCTGTGATATTCATGTGTGGGGCATTTATCATTACTGTGATGTGGAAGCGGTAACCCGACGGGAGTTTCTTGAAGCCGTAGTAGAGGAAGCCAAACGTCATCCGGAGTTAAAAACCCGACACGTCGAACAGGTCAGTAGTTCTCAACATAAAGGGTCAGCCAAGCGCCCTATGAATGCCGTGCTGAATTGTCAGAAACTGCTATATACCTTTGGTATCAAACAGCGCTCCTGGCGTGTTGAGTTGTCCAAAGTGGTGGTTAAGTTGGCTGATCGGCGTGTGAATGCCACCGACGTTTCTTAAATTTTTTATCTTTCTGTGTCTGGATCAAACATGTCAAAGTTCACGCATATCGACGAACAAGGCAACGCCGTAATGGTGGATGTCTCTGAAAAACACGCAACGACTCGTACTTCACAGGCTGAAGGTTTTGTCTATATGGACGACAAAACCTTGGCGATGGTGATCGAAGGCAGCCATAAAAAAGGCGATGTTTTGGCGGTGGCAAGAATTGCCGGGATTCAGGGGGCAAAGAAAACCCCGGACCTTATTCCGTTGTGTCACCCCTTGATGTTGAGTTCGGTGAAAGTGGAATTCGAACCGCAGCCTGAACAGGGACGGATTCGTGTTCTGTCGATGTGTAAGCTGACCGGCCAAACCGGTGTGGAAATGGAAGCGCTGACCGCTGTTTCCGTGGCTTGCCTGACCGTTTACGACATGTGTAAAGCCGTTGATAAGATGATGCGGATTGAAGGGGTTCGCGTGTTGTCTAAATCAGGAGGGAAGTCGGGAGATTGGGCGGTTGAAGGCTGATTGACCAGTGTTCTGCGATTAACGACCGTTTATCTGTAGTCACGTGATCTGGTCAAACATTTGCTTCGTATAGGTTGGAAACCTCTAAACAAGACGAAAAATTGTCTCTCACTCAAAAAAGGGTTAAATGGTCATCAGCTTTAGCCCTTAGCCGCCGATAGATAAATTAAGGAGGTGGCCTATGTATGAGATAGTGACCAACCGAACCCCTGCACCTGTAGTAACTATGCTGGAGGTTCAACTAGAAGCCTGTTATGTGGCGACGTCAGAGTACGATCGTTGCGGTACCCTTGATGCCTCTGTCATTTCGTTAGCGTCTGCACAGCAAGCCCTGAAGCGTGACCAACTTCGTCACTATGTGACCCATTCCGAGGACGGTTACTTTTTTGATATCCGCTTCTCTCACGATGAGTTTCACTTTGTCGATGCGTTTTCAAAATGGTTGTCGCGGCAAACCTATCAGGAGCTTACAGCGTTCCCGGATTTAGCCGAGCTGGTGGTAAACCAGTTCAGGATGGGAGCGGCAATGGAAACCTTGCCGATTGCCTCTTTGCAGTCGTATTCGGATCGATGGGATAAATCTCTTTGGTTGACCATTCAAGCCTATAAAACGTTGAGTCGAGATCTGCACGAGCATTATCAGCAGGCCTTGAAACGTTGGGGCGAAGAGACGGACTTGCCTTAGGCGGACAGCCAGTCAAATTCTGTTAAATGTGGGTATTCGCGTGGTTTGGTGTAATCCAGAATATTGACTCCGAAGCTGCCATTGCTTAACGCCTGGGTAATTTCCAGCACCTTACCGTCTTCAGACATCGGATTTTTGGCCAGATTGATAATCCGTTCTTCCCGTGGTTTCTTGAATTCGTCCCGAACCAATAATACCTTAGGTTTCAGTTTGTATTCTGGGTTGTTCGCTAACACAATGCCGACCTCGCCATTATTTAATTCGACGATACTGCCGGTCGGAACAATGCCGACCATTAAAATAAAATGCTGCAGTAAATCCGGATCGAATTGGCTGCCACGATTGTCGTATAGAATGCGCAATGCTTCTGCTGGTGTGGTGGCTTTTTTATAGCAACGTTCGCTGGAGATTGCATCGTAGGCGTCCACAATGGAGACGATACGGGTGTAGAGAGAGATATTCTCGGCCTTTAGCTTTTCGGGGTAACCCATGCCATCTAACCGCTCATGATGATGACGGGCAACAGTGACGATGCTTGGATCGAGTTCATTCTGTTCATCAAGTAGCTCTCCCCCTATTGCCGCATGACTTTTCATGATTTCGTACTCTTCGGCAGTGAGTCGGCCGGGCTTATTCAAGACTTCTTCAGGAATCACCATTTTTCCCACATCGTGCAACATGCCACACATCCCGATCAACGATAGCTCGGACTCGTCCAGCCCCAAATGGCGGCCAAAGGCGATCGACATAATGGCCACCCGCAGGCAATGTTCAGCGGTGTATTCATCGCGGGCTTTAATGCGTGTCAGCCAAAGTAATGCATTCGGGTTGGAAACCACACTTTTTACAAATCCGTTGACCGTTTCCTGTATCGGCTCAATATCGATGTCTTCGGATTTTTTTACTTTATTCAAAATGGCGTGGATTTCTATATCAGCCTTGTCATACAGGGCTTTGGCTTCGGGCAAGGTTTTGTTGAGCGGTACCGAGATGGGTTTTTCCAGGGAATGGTGCTCAAGGGGTTTGTCACAGACATGGTGTTGCTGATAAGAGAACCAGTAGTGCTTTTCTACCTCAATGATGACGTGTTCACACAGGGCTCGGAGTTGCTGAAGCTCTCGTTCGGTGGTGATGCGAAAGCCTTGAAACATAAAGGGTGTTTGTAGCCAAGGGCGATCAAGCTCTTTAACGTACATACCGATTTCAAGCTGATTCACGTTCAACTTAACTTCGATAAGTTCGCAACCGCGATGTGATGATCCATGCTGTTTGGACATATTCTTATTGTGTTTGAATCAAAGAGGTTAACTCAGTATAGCAATGTCTTTGAAAGAAATGCCATTTTTACGTTTTGGTAACTTGGAACGACAGATCTTTCGAATATCAGCCAAGAGTGCAGTATGGTCATAGAAATAGAGTAAAAGCTCAGGTATAAACAGAAGAAAAAATTGAGGAATTCGATATGGTAAGGCTGCCTGAATACGATGACATGGATGCCGTGGACATCGCTGACCTGATTACCCGTAAAGAACTGTCTGTGGAAGAGGTGGTTGATGCAGCCATCGAACGAATGGAACAACGAAACCCTCAGATCAATGCGGTGGTCACTTCCATGGTTGATCGTTGGAAAGAGGATTTTTCAGCGGCTAAGCCGGAAGGGCCACTGTACGGTGTTCCTTTTCTGTTAAAAGACTTAGTAGCGGCGTATGCCGGAGTGCCCTTTAGCTGCGGAAGTCGGGTACTGGCGGATTATATTCCTGATCATGATTCGGAGATGGTTACGCGCTTTAAGCAGGCCGGTCTGGTGCATTTAGGAAAGACCAATACCCCCGAATTTGGTTTGATGGGGGTCACTGAACCGGAATTGTTTGGCCCTAGTAGAAATCCGTGGAATACCGATCATACCCCGGGTGGTTCCAGTGGTGGCAGTGCCGCCGCTGTGGCTGCGCGCATTGTTCCCCTGGCGTCTGCAGGTGATGGTGGTGGGTCGATTCGTATTCCTGCCTCTTGTTGTGGATTGTTTGGGATCAAACCATCACGTGGCCGAACGCCGGCCGGGCCGAACCAGGGGCAGTTGTGGCAGGGTGCTGCGGTAGAACATGTGGTGTCGCGCAGTGTACGAGACAGTGCCTTGATGCTCGATCTGACGGCTGGCCCTGATCATGGTGCGCACTTCCCGGTGGCTGTTTCCGATAAGCCATATATGGACATTATCAAGGAAGCACCGCGTAGGCTTAGAATTGCGTTCAGTACGGTGAACCCCACTGGTGGTGATCTTCATCCGGAATGCCAGCGCGCGGTTGAGAAAACGGTCAAGCTGTTACAGTCTTTAGGGCATGAGGTTGAAGAAGCCACGCCGAGTTACGATGCAGCACAACTTTACCAATGTTATCTTGCGATGAACCTTGGAGAGACGGCGGCGTCCATTGGTCACATTGAAGATGAATTAGGTCGGGCGTTAAAGCCAGGGCAGGACATCGAAGCTATGACCGCTATGTTGGTCAAACTGGGGAATGCTTATTCCGCCAAAGAGTTCTCACAAGCCTTACATGCATGGAATCTCTACGCTCGGGCGATGGGCGAGTTTCATAAACAATACGACTTGTACCTGACGCCAACGTTGGCGGATTTACCGGCCAAAGTGGGAAGTTTAATGCCGACGGCATTAGAGAAGCTCGCGCTGAAAGGATTGTGCCATTTACCGGTGGGACATCTACTGAAACGTGTGGGTGTCTTCGAACAACTGGCGTTCAGGCAATTGGAAAAGTTACCGTTTACTCAATTGGCCAATTTGACAGGGCAACCGGCCATGTCTGTACCGGCGCATTGGGCCGATAATGGCTTACCGGTCGGAGTACAATTTATGGCGCCGATGGGGGATGAGGCAACCCTATTTCAGGTAGCAGCCCAGTTGGAAACCGAGCTGGCCTGGCAAGCACAGAAACCCGCCTGGTTAGACAGTTAGGGTTGCTGTGCTGCGTTGTATCAATAAAGCAGAGTGTAAAGCTTTCTTTGGTACTTCGCTTTTAACGCGTCTGCATTGGTGAGCGAGGAAAGAATGTCGGTCATCGCTTTTTTCGCTTCACCGTCGGCCGCATTGATGTCTTTTCTTAAGCAGGTAAGCAGTAACTCCAACGCCTCTTCGTGGCGGTTAGCTTGGTTGTACTGTACCGCCAGCTCTACTTGCAGGGTTACGTCGTCGGGTGATTGAGCCAGCTTCTCTTCTAACGCTTTAATTTCTGGCGCGTCGCTGGCGTCTTCCGCCAATTCCAGTTTTGCTTTTATGCGGTTATAGAGGGCGTCCTGATCCTGAAGTGGAATCGAAGCCAAGACGGCTTTGGCCGCTTCCAGGTTGGACAGTTCGATCAAAACATCGACAAACGTTAATGCGATGTCAGACCGTTTGGGTTCGGCCAAGTGGGCAGCGTTCAGTAACGCGCAAGCCTCTTCCAGTTCGCCTGCGGCCAGCTTTTCCTGCGCTTGTTGAAACGCCACTTCGTATTCTTTCGGCAAATGTTTTTCAAGCATCTGACGAATTTCTGATTCCGGCTGAGCGCCCATAAAACCATCAACGGGTTGGCCATCTTTCAATAAGGCGACAGTCGGTAGGGAACGCACACCGAACTGGGCTGCAATGGCTTGTTGCTCATCGCAATTTACCTTTGCGAGTAAGAATTGACCGTTATATTCGTTGGCCAGCTTTTCCAGAACGGGCATTAACGCTTTACAGGGGGCGCACCAATCGGCCCAGAAATCGACGACGACCAGCCGCGTTTGTGACTCTTCGAGCAGCGCTTGTTGAAAGTTTTCAGGCGTTATATCGATAATGTTGCCCGAAACGGGGGTTGGGCCAGTAGCGTTATCCAGTTCGATCATGTATGGCATCTCTGTGGGTGTAGTCGCGGCGGTCGCGATGAATGAATTGTTAGTGATGAATAGATAGTCCCATAATGGGGGCTGGAAGTGTGGAATTCAATTCACCGGAAATAAAAAGGCCCTCGAGTGAGGGCCAATTTGTGAAAGACGGTGATGGCCAATCAGGCGGTCGCGTTGAGATTAATCCCCACACGTTGCTCGGCGTTTTGTTCAAGAAAACTTGAAACCCTGGGGTCGGGCGCCGGTTCCTGATCGTCACTCTGGCTTGCAGGTGGCGTTTCGGTACTAGAAGCCTGTACGGTGTCGTCGGTATCCGTTTCATTTTGAGTAGAGGCCGCTGATGACTGATTACTTGTGGCTGTTTCAGCCTCTATGTTGGACTCGTTGGCGGCAGGAGGTTCATTGGTTGTTCTAATCAAGTCATCCCGAGACAAAGCGGGGGCTTGTGATGGCTCTTCCGAAGTCGAAAGGGTAACAGTGACGGAGCTTTCCGTTCTTGGCGCAGGTTGATCGACCGGGGCTGAGGTGTCACTCCGAGAACTTTCGTTCCGAGAACTTTCATTCCGAGACTCAGTGAGTTCTTGCCGTTCGGATTGCAGTTCAGGGTCGTCCCGTCGGTTCAGTTCTTCTTGCGGTTGGGTGCTGGATTGACTGTTATTTCTGGGCGCAGTCTCGTCGGTAGCTTCAGGTGCTCTCGCCGCCACATTGTCTTGTGCCGCATTTCGTGTGGTGTTGGCAACACGCTGCTCCTCTTCACCGGTATTGAGCGGTTGCACTAAGGGGTTGATACCTGTGGTCGCTGTGATGTTAGTCATATGCAGCCTGCCGATTTAAGAAGGTTTGTATAATAAATATACAGCAGGGTGGCGAAGGGCTCAAGATGGATTGCCGGAACAAGCTAGAACGAAACGTACTAAAAATGAAACCTTTCTCTGTTTATTGCACTAAGTAACGGGTTAAAGTGGTGCTGTCTGAACAATCACTGCATAAATCATCAGCGAATGCCAAAAGAGGGGACTATGACAGGCGTGGATTTTAATCACATCATCGACCGGACGGATACGTCCAGTATGAAATGGGAAAAATACCGGGGGCGTGATGTCTTGCCTATGTGGGTGGCAGACAGTGACTTTAAGGTAGCCGATGCCATTATCAATGCCCTAAAGGCTAGGGCAGAGCACGGTATTTTTGGTTATACCCTGGTACCTGATCGTTTGAAGACATTGATTATCGATCGCATGGCGCGTTTGTATCAGTGGCACATCAAGGCTGAAGATTTGGTGTTTATCCCTGGCCTTGTCTGTGGGCTGAATGTGACAGCCCGAGCATTTTTTAATGCGTCTAAAAAAGTGGCTATTCCTACCCCGATTTATCCGCCATTTGTCTCTTCGGTTCGAAACGCCGGAGCAGAACCTTGCTTTATTCCCTTTATCGAGCAATCGGGCCGTTGGATGATTGATTGGCAGACGCTGGAATCACAGGCGGATCAGATTCATTTACTGATGTTATGTAACCCTCAGAACCCGGGTGGGACAGTTTTTCGTCGGGATGAACTGACTCGATTGGCTGATATGGCAGCGCAATACGACTGGCTGGTGTGTTCGGACGAAATTCACTGTGATCTGGTTCTGGACGACCTGCCTCATATTCCATTCTCTTCTTTGTCAGAAGCAGCGTCTCAACGCAGTTGCGTGTTGATGGCACCAAGCAAAACCTGGAACATCGCAGGCTTGGGGTGTTCGTTTGCGGTTATTCAAAATCCGAAACTCCGCACTCAATTTAAGCGACAAATTCAGGGGATAGTGCCAGAGGTAAACCTGATGGCCATTGAAGCGGCCATAGCCGCCTACGAGCATGGCGATGCCTGGTTGAGCGAGCAATTATCCTATTTACGAGCCAACCGGGACTATATTGAACAGCAAGTCGCAGACATTAATGGTTTGTCGATGTTGCACACCGAAGCCACTTATCTGGCCTGGATTGATGCTTCTGGATTGGGGTTGGAAAACCCTGCGGCTTACTTCGAAGACTACGGCGTGGGGATGTCGCCGGGGCGGGACTTCCGCAGCGATCAATTTGTACGACTCAATTTTGGCTGCCAGCGAGCGGTGTTGGAAGAGGCCTTTAAACGCATTCGTACCGCCATTGATGCTTTATCAGTCTCCTGAGCCGTCGGAACAACAGTAACAGGAATCGCTTATGCAAGATTATGCGCGCTTAACGGTGCTTGCCGGGTGGATTGCAACCGGGACTGCGCTTTTTCTAATTGCTATCAAGGTGGTCGCGGTGATGATGACGGGCTCCTCAAGTGTGTTGGCTTCGCTGACCGATTCCTTGTTGGATTTGGCGGCCTCTACCGCAAATCTATTGGCGTTAAAATGGGCGGTACAACCGGCCGATAAAGAGCACAGGTTTGGCCATGGTAAGGCCGAAGGCCTGGCCGGATTGGCACAGAGTGCGTTCATTACAGGCTCCTGTGTGTTGCTGCTGTTGCATGCAATGGATCGTATTTTGGCGCCGAAACCCATCGCCCAACCCGAGATTGGCATGGTGGTGATGGTGATCTCAATATTGGCAACCTTGGCCTTGGTGCTGTTCCAGCATTATGTGGCCAAAGTCACCGACAGCTTGGCCATTAAAGGCGATTCGTTGCATTACAAAGGCGATTTATTGATGAATGTCGCCATCCTGGTGGCATTGGGGTTAGCGTCCTATGGCTATGATGCGGTGGATGGCTGGTTTGCGCTGGGCATCGCGTTTTATATTTTGTACAGCGCCTGGGGCATTGCCAGGGAAGCGGTGAATGCCTTGATGGACCGGGCGTTAGATGAAGAAAGTCATTTGTTGATCATGAATACAGTGGTCAAACACCCGGACGTCTATGGGCTGCATGAATTAAGAACCCGTCAGTCCGGCCCAATCAAGTTTATTCAGTTTCATTTGGAACTGGATGATTTGTTACCCTTGAAAGAGGCGCATCGAGTGTCTGATGAAGTGGAACAGGCGCTCAGAGAGGCTTTTCCGGATGCGGATATCCTGATTCATCAAGACCCTCAAAGCGTGGTTCGTCGTCGCAAGTGATAAACGGATATTGTTCCCTCTGATCATTTGCGATTCATTGATTATCGATGATCGACGAATCAATCAGCCCGAAAGTGCTGTTCAATTTTCTCTCGGGTGGGCTGGTGGATTACCCCAAGCTCGGTCACGATGGCGTCCACTAAGTCCGGCGGTGTCACATCAAACGAGGGATTCAGTGCTGAAACGCCGTTCGGTGCCATTGGTGTGCTTTGCAGGTGAGTCACTTCCGTTTCGGGCCGCTGTTCGATCGGAATGTCGTCGCCATTGAGGATGGTCAGATCAAAGGTGGAGCTTGGGGCTGCGACCATAACCTTACAGCGATGGTGGCGAGCGAGAATTGCCAGATTATAGGTACCGATTTTATTGGCGACAGAACCGTCAGCGGCAATGCGGTCTGCCCCGACAATCAACCAGTTCACTTGATGCTGTTTCATAGTATGACCCGCTGCCCCTTCGGTCACTAACTTAACAGGGATATCGGCTTGATGGAGCTCCCAACTGGTGAGGCGGGCACCTTGCATCCAGGGGCGGGTTTCTCCGGCAAAGACCTGAGCCACCTTCTGTTGACTGAAAGCGGTTCGTATCACGCCCAGCGCTGTACCATGTCCGCCGGTTGCTAATGCACCTGCGTTGCAATGGGTATAGAGGGTGCTGCCAGCCTCAATCAGCTTGGCACCGTGCGCTCCGATGCGATGGCAGAAATCGATGTCTTGTTGATGAATCTCGATGGCTTCCCGAATCAGATTCTCCAGTACCGTATCCGCAGAGCTGGCTTGCAAGACGGCATTCATTCGATCTAATGCCCACTTGAGATTAATGGCGGTCGGGCGGCTTTCAGCGAGCAATGCAATGTCTGCTTCAATGACTCGAATAACCTCTTGGCTGAGTGATTGCTGGTTCTGTGATGGTTGGTTCAGTGATTGTTTGTGCTGGATGGCGGATAACGCCACGGCGTAGGCCGCTGTGATACCGATCGCCGGGGCACCACGCACCACCATATCTCGAATGGCAGTAGCGACAGAAGGTGCGTCCTGAAAACCTAACCACGTCATTTGTTGGGGAAGAAGCCGCTGGTCCAGTAATTCCAGCGTGTTGTTCTGCCAGCGAATAGGGCTGAATTCGTTGGGGATAAAGTGGCTTAACGTGTTTTCGGACGTCTTGGTCATAGCGATTTGTCTTGTGTTCAATGAAATGGTTTGTCAGAACTGAGTGTTTTTAGCGACTCTTAAATGCCAGGATCGAGGCTTCCAGTAGATCGGTGACCTGTCCCATACCTTTCTGAATGACGGCGCGAATGTCGTCCATGGTAATTTCGGCATCACTTTTTCCGGCAGCGGGATTAACCGACAAGCAAACGCTGGCGTAGTTTAAGCCCAGCTCTCGGGCAAGGGCGGCTTCCGGCATCGCGGTCATTCCCACCATATCGCACCCGTCTCGCTCGTATTTGGCAATTTCAGCGGCAGTTTCCAACCTTGGCCCCTGGGTGACGGCGTAGGTGCCTCCATCGGTCATTGGCAGGTCTAGAAGACGACCTTGTTCGATCAGCACTTCCCTGAGTGTGTCTGTAAACGGGGAGGTAAAGTCGATGTGCTGAACAGATAATAGATCGTTGTTTGCTTCTTGCTGTGAGAAGGTATGCGCACGCCCCCAGGTATAGTCAATGAGCTGATCCGGGATGCACAGCTGGCCGGTTGGTGCGTCCTCTGTAATACCGCCTACTGCGTTCACTGCGAAGATATCCGTGACCTGAAGTTGATGCAGCGCGTGGATATTTGCCCGGTAATTAATTTGATGCGGAGGTAATGTATGGGGTTGGCCGTGACGGGCCAGAAAGAAGAACTCGACGTCTCGAATGCGCATTTTCTGTATCTGGCCGGACGGCTTTCCGTAAGGCGTCGTCAACTCTAAAGGCGTTAACTGTTCTGCATTGGGAAATTGATTCAGGCCGGTACCGCCGATGACCGCAATGGTTCGCACTCCGTACTCCTTGTTTATTCATGGTTTTGTCATGGAAGTGGACAAGTATATCCAAGCCGGTGCAAGAGGTCGTTAAAAAGGTTCATTTATTCCAGAGCATGTTGACTTGCATAGCGCTGCTATACTTGCTCCATCGGACTTCCGTTTTTTATATACCGTTTGAATAGCAAAGTTCATCACTGCACGTTCTTATTTGCGTAAAGAGGCCTCTGCCAAGCTATTAATAAGGAAAGGGAATGACATCAAATGTTTTAGCCATCGAAGGAAGTAAATCACAAAGGGCAATTTTGGAACGTTTGTTTAATGCGTCTGGTATGGCCTCCACCTTACTAGCCAATACAGATACGCTGTCTTCGGTGTTAGAAAAAACGCATTTTGATTTTATTTGTCTAGGTATGCAGACTCCCGGAGCAATGAATGGTCTTGAGGCAAGTCGCTTTATTCGTGAACAGCCCGGCTATCAATACACACCGATTGTGCTGTTAACTACAGAAGAAAGTGGGACTTCCCAACGAGAAGCTTTCAGCTCAGGTATCACCGACATTTTCAACCGCAGTGAGTTCTCGGAGTTGGATGCCTATTTGCAACGTCATCTTGAGAGAAATAGTCCGTTGGAAGGGCGTGTGCTTTATATTGAGGATTCGGTCAGTCAGCAGTTGTCGATGATGAGCTTCATAGAAGAGAGCGGATTGAGCGTCGATGCGTTTGAAACAGGCGAAGATGCCTGGCGTGCGTTTCAGTCAAACGATTACGATTTGGTGCTGACGGATATTGTTTTGCCAGGAGAAATTTCAGGTTTGCATATAGTTCACAAAATTCGGCGAATGGGTGGCAGAAAAGGGGATGTTCCGATTATTGCCATTACCGGATATGACGATTCGGCCCGCCGAATTGAGCTGCTGCAGCGAGGGGTAAACGATTACGTCAGTAAGCCGGTGTTACCTCATGAAGTCATGGTCAGGGTGCGTACCCTAATTAAGAACCGCCAATTAATTTCGCACCTCAAACAGCAGAACTATAAGGTGGAGCAACAAAGTAAAGACCAACTGTCGTTTTTGGCCAGCATCAGTCATGACGTTCGGACGCCCTTAAATGGGATCATTGGTATTCTGGATTTGATTCGTTCCGATGACTTGAGTGATCACCATAAATATTTGCTGGAGATTGCGGTTCAATCAGGCGAGCATTTGGTATCAATCATCGATGATGTATTGGACTTATCCCGTGCAGAAGTTGATGAATTTGTCATTGAGTCCCAGCCTACAATGATTCGTAGAGTGGCCAGTAATGTGGTGCAGAATCTAAAGCCTCAGGCAGACAGAAAAAACCTCAAGTTGGATTTGTTTTTTTCTAATTCCATGCCGGAACTGGTTAAAGGCGATGCCAAGCGTTTTTATCAGGTGTTGATGAATCTCATCGGCAACGCCATTAAGTTTACGGATAAAGGCGGAGTGGAGATTAATCTCGACTATTTACCTTCCGATGCAGCCAACCAACCGGGGATGCTGCATGGCGAAGTCAAAGACACGGGCCGGGGAATTCCCAGCGTTGAATGCGGCACTATTTTTAACAAGTTTCATCAAGTCGATGCTTTGGCCCGCAGTAAAGGGGGCAGTGGTTTGGGGTTGGCCATTGTCCGAACCATTGTTGAAGCCTGGGGTGGCAGCCTGGGGGTGGAGTCCAAACTGGGGGATGGTGCCCGGTTCTGGTTCAATATTCCGTTGGAAGTGATGGAGGGGCAAAGCGACTCTTCGATGACTGCTCATCATGAGCAGCCAATATTTGAAGGCAAGGAACTGAACGTTCTGATGGTCGAAGACAATACCGTCAATCAATTGGTAACCGGCAGTATGTTAGAGCAAATGTCAGTGCCTTACAGTGTGGCTGAAAACGGGCAGCAAGCCTTGGAGAAACTGGAGCAGGAAAACTTTAATTTGGTACTGATGGATTGCCAAATGCCGGTGATGGACGGTTATGAAGCGGCGGCAACTATCCGTCATTCGAATAAAGAATACGAAGGTATTTATATCATCGCGTTAACGGCTTCCGCAATGTTGGATGAAGAACGTAAATGTTATCGGATGGGGATGAATGATTTTGTCGCCAAGCCTGTGCTTTACGATACCTTGGTGAAAGCCATGAATAAGGCGTACAAAATCATTCATTAAGGTTCCCCCTTGAGTAGGAGAGTTTCCTAGTGGTTGCCGGTTAGTTGTTGTCTAGGGAGCCTCTGAATAAGTCCCTCTCTGCTCTGGCCTATAAGAGAAATGGCTATTTGAGGCGCGGTTTTGAAGGCATAACGGGTTACGTCAAAAAATCGCAACAAAAAAGAGCCATTTCTC
>JBFHTA010000056.1:0-16298 GCA_041590855.1 Pseudomonadales bacterium | reverse complement strand
ATGCTTCCGAGCTGGTAATGGACGGCATTGTTGTCGATGCGGCCTATCGTGGCCAAGGAATAGGTGCAGAGTTATTGGATGGCATCATTGAATACGCGCGGGATCAAGGCTATGAACGGGTGCGGTTAGATGTGATTGATACTAATCCAAGAGCAAAAGCACTGTATCAACGTAAAGGGTTTGAAGCAAAAGAACACACCAGCTTCCCTTGGTTGAAGTGGTTGATCGGATTTTCCGGAGCAACCACTATGGTGTATGAGCTGGTGCCTTTGAAACAATGAGGGTGCAAATCTGAACCAGCTTGAAAGCTGGTTCAGATCATTTGGTTATGATGACTTCATATCCTTCAATTCCTGAATCATCTTTTTCAGTTCAGCAATGTCTTCGCCTAGTTCTGCACGGCTGGGCTCACCACGCTCGTGTTCCTGAGCGGCGTTTTCTTTTTCAATCACACTTACTACGATTCCGATCACCATATTCAGGAAAGCAAATGCGGTCAGGAAAATGAAGGTCAGGTAGTAGATCCAGCTCAGTTTGTAGACGGTCATGGTTTCATACATTACGTCGGTCCAGTCTTCAAACGTCATTACCCGGAACAGTGTTAATAATGCGATTGAGATGTCGCCCCAGAGGTCTTCGTTAATGTGTGCGAATAAGGTGGCACCGATGGCCGCATAGATGTAGAAAATGATAAACATCAACAACATCACATAGCCCAACTGTGGTAAGGCTTTAAGCAAGGAATTCAACAGAATTCGCAATTCAGGGATGATTGAAACCATACGCAATACACGGAAGATGCGGAGCAAACGTCCGATAAAGGCCATGTCGCTTTCGTCCACCGGAACCAGGCTGGCGACCACAATGATGGTGTCAAATATGTTCCAGCCGTTTTTAAAGAAATCGCGTTTGCGTTCTTCCCCGGCAAACCGGATTAAAATTTCAGCCAGGAAAATGGCGGTAATAAAATTATCCAGCCATCCTACAACGGTGAGGAAGCCTTCAGGCAGTTCATAGGTTTTAATTCCCACGACGATCGCAGAGAAAATAATTACGCCAATTACAAACAGCTCAAAGGCCTTGTTGCTGCGTAACTCCATAAACGACTTTTGTAGGCTGGTCGTTTCCATAAAGTCATGTACTCCTGATAACTTTGGAAGAAGAAAATAATCGGCGATTATAAAGAAGGAACTACGACGAAACTATGAAATTTAGTTAACGAAACAGACTGTGGCCTGTTAGATGATGGTCGCCGCTTTGAATCCTGTAGTTTTCTGCCTTTTTTGAAAGCTCGTTCATCGGAATCGAAAAATGGTAGGATGATGACCTCTTTGTCTGGCCCAACAGAGAACGACGATCCGATGCTGAATATTCAGTTCATACACACTATAGAAGATGTTTCTCCCGATTCGTTAAACGCATTAGTGGGAGATTACCCCTTTTTACGGCATGAATTCCTGACAACGTTAGAGCGGTCTAAGGTGGTCGGGAAAGGCACCGGCTGGCATGTCTGTCATGGTGTGGCGTACCAGCAAGATCAACTGGTGGCCTTTATGCCTATGTTCTTCAAATACCACAGTTATGGCGAATACGTATTTGATCAGACTTGGGCCGAAGCCTATTACCGTTACGGTTTTGATTATTACCCCAAGTTTGTTTGCGCAGTGCCTTTTACCCCTATCACTGGGCCACGTTTTTGTTGTTCGTTAGAGGATAGTGAACATCCTGCTGTTTTTAAGGCCGTACTGAACGCTGTTAAGCGCTTGGCGCAAGAGCGTGAAGTCTCGTCTTTCCATTTGTTGTTTCCAACCGAGAAGGATAGTTCAGACAAGATTATCGGACTGGATTTCACCCGTAGAGCTGTTCATTTTCAATGGAATAATCGGGGCTTTAACTGTTTTGATGATTTTCTGGAGCGGTTCACATCGCGAAAGCGTAAGAATGTTCGCAAGGAACGAAAGGCGCTTGTCGATAAAGGCATTACTTTTGAGGTGCTTACCGGAGATCAGATTCAGCAGCAACATTGGGATGTATTCTATAAGTTTTATGTCATTACATACGCTAAGCGAAGTGGTCATGGTGGCTATTTAAACAAAGACTTTTTCAGATTATTGTCCGAAAGCATGTCTGATCATATTGTGTTGGTAATGGCTAAGCGTAATGACCAGTACATTGCGGGTGCGTTGAATTTCAAAGACGGGTCGAACCTTTACGGGCGATATTGGGGCGCTTTGGAACATCATGAGTTTCTGCATTTCGAGACCTGCTATTACCAGGGTATTGAGTTTTGTATTGAGCAGGGGCTTTTACGGTTTGATCCGGGGGTGCAGGGCGAACATAAGATTCAACGTGGCTTTGAACCTGTGTTCACCTATTCAGCCCATTGGATACGGGATGAAGCGTTCAGACTGGCGATTGAAAAGGCGGTCACTGAAGAAGACAGTTACATCAACGCTTACTATCAGGAAACCTCCGCTGCTGTACCCTTTAAAGTGATGGAATAATACCAGGGTTATCGGGTGGTATGGCGTCTCAGTCCGACGGGGCTAAAGTGCTTTTTCTCCGGTAGAGTGTTTGAGAACTCCAACCAGCGGCCATTTCTTTCTATCAGGGATTGAACAAAATAACTTTGGTTTTTGATGTCGTGAAAAATATCGGCAACTTTCATAGTGCCCGGGAGTTCGGGCATGTATTGGGTGTGCGAGATACTGACGCGCCAAAGTGCACCTGATTGATCATACTGTTCGGCGATTAAGGCCATCCAGCTGTCTTCATCTAGATAAAGCTTCCTTCGAGTGTAAATATGGTGTTGATCCGGTTTCAGCGTGGCTTCTATTTCCCAGACTCGATGAAGTTCATAGCGGGTTGGTTCTGTTTTCAGATGATACGGGGTAAGGAGCGATTCGAAATCTTTTGTGGATTCCGCCAGACTCTTAGCGTTATAGGGAATGTAGATGGCTTTTTTACCATGGGATTTCCACTCGTATCTGTCCGGTGATCCGTTGAAAAGATTTACTTCATCTACTACCCGAATGTCATCCGAATTCATGTTCGGGGTGTCGTAACCCAGAAAGGGAAGGCGACGAACCCGGCGTTGCGAGACATTGTAAATCCAGGATTGTCTTTGGCCCATGCGAGGGTTCATAGAGTCATGAACCAGTGTTGCTCCTCCGGCAATCCGGGCTGGTGAGATAATGCGGGTCAGGTAGTAGGTGAGAATGATATTGTCTGTTACCGCCATTCGTTCAGGTTGGTAGTAGGGCATAGCAATCTCAAAACTACTTTCAATCAAGTAATGCGCTTGATTCGGATGGATGGTGGACTCAATAAACGTGCCTTTTGCCGAGATGCTGCGCCATGCAATCAAGTGGTTCCAGAGGATCTCCAGTGCATTGTCCGGCACAGGAAAGGGAATCCCGGGCCAAACATTGCTGATACCATTGCCATCGTCAATGAGTCTTGCGTCGTTCAGGTTCTTGTGTGTGGCTTCAGCCAGCCATTTTGGGATTTGATGTAGGCGTTTACTCTGATACACAGGCATTTTGAAGGTGTTTGGGTGTTGCCTGAAAAGCGCGATTTGCCCCTCTGTGAGATGCGCCAAATATTCTGGGTAGTTATCCCCTGTAATGGTAAATAGAGGTTGGTCTTGTTCCAGCTGTTGATGCAGCAAAGCTGCTTGTTCTTTACTGGAAACCCAGGCCGGAATACGCCCATCTGTTGTTCCTTGTCTGATGGCTCCTGTTGGGGTCAGGGATTCATTCAGAGTCTTTAGTTCGGCCTTAGCTTTATCGGTAATTATGAGAAGGCAGGCTAAAAAGACGCCGAGTGCTGAAAATGATCTATGGGAGAAGTGGCTCACTTTAATCATGGCCGCTCACCCATTGATTTCTCCCTCTCTCTTTTGCCTGGTATAAAGCATGATCTGCTTTCGTGACCAAGCGGTCTTCTGTGCAGTCTGCAATCAAATTGGACGTGGCAACGCCGATACTGATGGTAATCGGAATGGGTTGTTGTTCGTAATCAATCTTTAGGTTCTGAATGTTTTTACAGAGGGTTTCGGCTATTTTTTTTGCTCCATCCAGAGGGGTTGCGGGCAGTAATACAGCAAATTCTTCACCTCCGTAACGTGCTACTTCATCGTTAGGCCGTAATAAACTGTGTTTTAAAGTTTGAGCTACTTCGATCAAACACTGGTCGCCCGCCTGATGGCCATAGTTATCATTAATTTTCTTAAAGAAATCGATGTCGATCAGCAAGAGGCTGACCGGTTGTCCGGTTCGTGAAGAGAGTGATAATGCTTTCGTCAGGGTTTCGTTGAAGTACTTTCTATTGCGGATCTTTGTTAAGCCATCGGTAATGGTGATTTCAATCAATTGTTCTTCTCTGGCTTTAAGCTGTTTCCGCATGGAGTCAAATAACATCGCCAGGCGACCAATTTCATCATTCGAAGATATCTTAATAGGGTGGTCTAACTGGCCTTCGGCAACCTGTTGGGCGGCAACGGATAAATTACGCATTGAGCTACGAAAGGCAATTACAAAGGCGAAGAACAGATAACCGAAGAGTAGGATGATAAAGCCAATACCAGCAAAATAGATGAAGTTCTGATGTTGGAGTTGTTTCTTTCGAAACAGGTAATAGGATTCAAGAAATTGACCAACGCTGGTTCTGAAGTCGTTTAATCTCGATATTTCTGAGGATGTTTGCAGATAGAAATCCTGCCACGGAGTTAAAAAATCAGGGTCGAGCATAACGTGCTCTTCAACCATTACCACTAAATTGCCCAAGCTGTTGATATGCTCAAAAAGAATGACTTTGTTTTCTTTCAGCTCCGGGTAACTGGAAAGTAGTACGGTCAACCTCTGCTGCATTCGTTCCTGATGGCTATAAAGCCGATGGATTGTATCTTCCAATAGATTAATGCCGATAGACGTAATATTGGATAATGTCAGAAAATAACTACCAAAAGACCGCGCACGACCCGCTGTATCGAAGATCGGTTGGGCTTCTTTGTTTAATAATGCGACCAGTTGGCTACTTAATAAATCGGAATCTGAATGCAACCCGAACTCGTTCATAATCGTCGATTGTAATGTGTATGCGTTGTCTACCAGTCGGTTACTGTTTTCGTACAGGTTGTTGACTATATCCCCTTCAGAGCCAGTGCTAACCCGCGTTTGCTGGAGCTTGTTGTAGAGATTTTGAGATGACAGCGTAAGCAGTTGATCGTGTTTTATTTCTTTCTGGTCACTGAAGGCGGTAAGCTCTTGTATGACCTTGTTTTTTTGTTCTTTGAAATCTGTGATGCCTTGGTTTCTTTGCTCTGATCGGGCGAGAACGGCCATATCCCTTAAACGTTCCAACTCAATGATGACCCGGGAAAACCGGTTGATGTGTAAGATACCCTGGTACTTTTCTTCCATGGCCTGCATTTCCTGTCGTTGATATTGCATGGTGTCAAACAGGTTTAAAGACAAAGGAACAGCAAAGAGTGCAGACACCAAAGTCAGTTTGGATGGGTAACTGAGGTTGTTCATCAGCGCCAGGGCAGGGCCGAATAAAATCTTGAGCATAAATACAGCA
Source organism: Pseudomonadales bacterium (assembly GCA_041590855.1). Classification (GTDB taxonomy): domain Bacteria; phylum Pseudomonadota; class Gammaproteobacteria; order Pseudomonadales; family Litoribrevibacteraceae; genus Litoribrevibacter. The sequence continues at coordinate 10,715 of JBFHTA010000056.1, read as the reverse complement.
GAGCCAACTTTTTTAATCGTTTTGGCTAAGTGTAGCAGCTAAATAGGGCTTTGATGGGGGAAGTTGCTGTTGTTCGTAATAGCTAAGTAATTGATTTCTCGGATTGAAATGACTGGACTATTCGTCCCTTGGCAGTCTTGCAAAGGCCAGTAAATCTTTTGCCATGGCCGGATTTCGTTGTTCTCCAAACCCCAGCTTTTTGGACCAGTCGTGACCTATGATGAAACACATCAGCATGTAACCCACATGTTCCGGGTTCGCTACCTGTGCTTTGGACAAATAGTCCGTGATCTCTGTGTGAAAGTTCCGGTATACAGCTGACAGTTTTTTAAAGGTGCTGTTGTCGTAGCCGCCCTGACCGATTAACGAGAAGAATACTTCATTTTGGCGACTGATTTTATGGAATGCATCTGAGCATACGAAAGTGATGATTTCTTCCAGACTGGGGTTCTCAGACGTGGAGACAAAAGCTTCCAGAGCTTCGCGATATCGTTGGATGACGCGATTGAGAAACGCATCCAGCAGTTCATCACTGCCTGCAAAATAATGATGAATCATGGGCTGATTTAGATTGGCTTCTTCGGCAATTTTACGCTGAGAGGCTTTTGCAAAACCCTCTTTCAAAATAATGCGTTCGAAGGCATTCAGAATCTGTTCGCGTCGCTCTTCTGTCTTGCTAGGGCGTCCCATGATAGTGATAACTTTCCATGTAAGTGGTTGATGTGATTTGGATAAGGAGCGCTATTGTCTTTAAAAAGCGCCTCTAAATATAGACCAAAAACGAAAAAATAATTGATTTATCATTTGATAAGTTTATATTTATTGATCGATCGATATAAAAACAATAAGTAACTTTTCTACTGTCAGGGGGAGAGCCATGACAAAACTCATAAAACACGGTCTGATTGTCATCGCAGTAGCGGTGGCGTTTGCAGTTATTCTCATCACCCTTAATTGGAACAAGGTGGTTCAGCTTTATCACGTAGTAACCCTGTTTGAAGAAGACGTCATTGTTGAGAACTTCATCCATATGGATCGGTTGTTTGAAACCAAAGAAATTAATGGTGAGCTCAGCCCGTACATATTTCCCCAGCAGGAAAAAGCACTTCCGGATATGTTCAGTTACAAGGGCGAGCAACGCTCGTTGGATGAGTTTTTGAGCCGCACCCGTACCACGGCGATGTTGGTTTTACAGGGCGATACCATTACCCATGAATCGTATTATTTAGGCACCACACAGGAAGACAAGCGGATTTCCTGGTCGGTGGCCAAGTCCTTCCTGTCGGCGATGTTTGGTATTGCGGTAGAGCAGGGAGCGATTACCAGCCTGGATCAGGCAGTGACGGATTATGTGCCAGAGTTGAAAGGTACGGGGTACGATGGCGTCAGTATCAAGAATGTGCTTCAGATGTCCAGTGGTGTGAAATTTAACGAGGACTATCAGGATTTTAATTCCGACATTAACCGATTTGGCCGACTGATGGCCTTGGGTGGTTCATTTGACGAGTTTGCCGCCAGCCTGGAAAACGAACGTCAACCGGGTACCTTTTTGCATTATGTAAGCATGGATACACATGTTCTGGGAATGGTACTGCGTACTGCGACTGGTCAGTCCATTGAAGCGTATTTCAAAACCCACTTGTGGACGCCGTTACGACCCGAAGCAAGTACACATTACATAGTCGATGCCGCAGGCGAACCCATGGTATTGGGGGGCTTAAATATGAGAACCCGTGATTTTGCAAAATTTGGCAAACTCTTTTTGGATAATGGTCAATGGTTAGGAAAGCAGCTGGTGCCTTACGATTGGGTAAGGGCTTCTGTGACGCCGGATGCGCCACATCTGATACCAGGTAAGCGTGATTCTTCTGATCTTGAATTGGGGTATGGTTATCAGTGGTGGTTGCCTGTGAATGCGGATCAGGAATTCATGGCCATCGGTGTTTATGATCAGTTCATTTATGTCAATCAAAAAGCCAATGTAGTGATTGTGAAGAACTCCGCGAATACCCGCTTTATGGATAATAATTTTGAATCTGCGATGGAATCGGTGGCGGCTTTCAGGGCGATTGCTGAATCATTAGAGAAACGAATCTGATAAGGAATGCGTCTATGGATCTTAAGGCAAACTGGTCGAAGATTAAAAGGGTGTTGGAAGCAGGGCAGGCGTCCACGATTTATTGTTCGATTGCCACTGTCAGCCCTGATGGTACCCCGCATATTACACCCGTGGGGACGGTATTTCTGCGTGACGATATGACTGGCTATTTTTTTGATCACTACGCGGAAAGTCTAGGCAGGAACATCGATGCCAACCCGAACGTGTGTATTATGGCGGTTAACTCCGGGCGAATGTTTTGGCTTCGGTCACTTTTTAAAGGTCGTTTTGTTTCTCCTCCTGGTGTCAGACTTTATGGGAAGGTAGGAGGCATAAGGCCTGCGACCCAGGAGGAAGTTGATCGAATAGAAAAGCGGGTAAAACCAACACAGTTCTTAAAAGGCGCAAGACTGCTGTGGTCTGATTTTACGCACGTCAGAGAGATATCATTTCATAGCTACAAACCCATTACCTATCCGGTGATGATGGAGGGAATGTGGCCTGAAGCATAACTAAATTGCGCCCTTCTTGTAGGCTTCATATCGTGAGCTGACGCGCTTCAGATAATCTTTAGTTTCGTTATGTGGCAGGTTTCTGAGCAAATGGTTATAGACCTGAAAGGGCGTCATTTGATTGATTTTGCGTGCGGCCTTTGTCACAGACGTAGTGCCGGTAAAGGCTCTGGCAACATTGCCTGCGCCGGTGTTATAGGCGGCAATCATGCAGTAAAGCCGCGACTCCGGGTTTTCAATTTTCTTTAAATAACGGTTATTTAGAATGTGTAGGTAAGCGGTACCGACATTAATGTTTTTGTCCGGTGTGTAGAGATAGTTTGAAGTCAGCATTCGAGCATTGCCATAGATAAGGGCAGAGGCATCCTGACCGGCGGAACGAGGCACAATTTGCATTAAACCATAGGCAGGAATGTGAGAACGGGCCATTGGGTTAAAGCTGCTTTCTGTGTGAATCACCGCCATGATCAAGGCATCATCGACTTTCCATTTAGAGGCAGAGGCTTTCACAGGAGGCTTGAACCGTTCCGACTTGGATGAAATCGCCACTTTAGGCATAGGAACAGTCACTATGATTCTGTGCTTATTGGCTGGCTTGGTGACTGCCGCTGGTGTGCTCTTAACGGGCTTTGGCGCGGGCTTAATTTCAATCTTCGCGGTTTGAACCAATTGATCTATCTGTTTTTGACTCTTGGTGGTATCGGTCGGGGCATCTACAAGTTGAATCACCGGGCTCAAGTCTGGTTTGGGTTTCGGCGGAAGAGAAGGCGCCAAGGCTTGCGGTGCTACCTTTTGCTGCACTTTTTGTGAAATAGGGTCTTGCTTTTGCGCCGTATCGACCGATGTAGCGGCAATGCGTTTTAATTCTTCGGTGATTTTAGCTTTGATGTCTTGTTCAGGCAGGTCATCTTTGACTATCAGAGCTATGCGAATCTCTTCTTGTTCGAAGTCGACTTCATTTCGGGTGGTCAAATCGTCTGAGTGGGTCACCCAGGTCGTGTCATCGCTAATGACAACGTCTGACCCCCATACCGCCGAGAGTTCCTTTTTATACTCGTTAAAGGCTTCGCGATAGGCTTTTACGTACGCCTTGAATTCGTCTTTCTGAGTTTGCTGGAATTGTTGAGCTTCACCTAAGTGCTGCTGCTTAAATTGCTCAAACTCATCCGTAGCGTAGACCGAAAGGGGAGTAAGCGCTGTAGTTAATGACATCGCCAAGCATGACGCACTGAACAAGGCCTTTGAGGCAGGTGTTTTGATCTTGGTCTGTTTCATTAAGGGCTTCCTTTTGTTTAACCTTCCTTGAATGTCATTAACTATAGCCGTGATTCTCAACCTCGGACTTATTGAGGATAGAGCGTCGGGCCCTGTGAAGGCCGAGCGTTCTGCTCAAAAAAGGCCTGCAGTTCGCTTCTCAACTTTTCTTTATCTTCTTCTGTAAAGTTTGCCTGATTGGCTGAGTTATTACTTGCCCCATAATGCGCAGCTCTGAACTGATTAATCAATGCTTGTGTTGATTCCGGTAGCGCATTCAATGATAAAGCATGTTGCTGTAAGCCTTTTTGGATAAGTCGGAAACAGGCCACAAAGTCGGCCGGTAAGGGGGTATCCCAACGAGTATGGGGTTGGTTGATCAGTGGCTCTTCTTCTGCTTGCTCTGGTGTACGTTGGTAGAGTCGCCAAATCACGGCGGCCTGAACAATGGCAATGCCTGTAATTAATGCAAAGATCAGTAGGAACCAGCCAGGAATCTCCTTCTCTTTGACTGTTAGACCGTGTGCCTCCGGACTTTGGTTGTCCGGGGAGGGTGCCTGGCTGGAGGCTTGCTTTTCTGCATCAGTGCTTGTCCCGGTAGCAGATTCTGAAGTTGTAGGGCTTTCAGAGGACACCATCGATGGTGTTTGCGGCTGTACTGGTTGGGTCTGATAACCAGCGCCCCCTGTGATCTTAAGAACACGGGAAGGTAACTTGGCGACTTCTGTTTTTCCTGTGGTGGTGTTAAACCATGGAATTTGAATCTCAGGCAGTATCAGTTCGCCGGGTTGTTTCGAAATAAGTGCGATGTTATCCATGCGCACACCTGTAACACCATCCGGTGTGATTTGATTGTTCAGTTCGGGCGTGTCTCGATACACACTGACCAGTTCAGATTCGAATTCAGGCAAGTCCGGAATTACCGCTGCCTCTTGTCCATAAACGGAAATTACAAAATTCCGATTGAGCGAGTCGCCCAATTCCAGTGAAACTGTATCACCCAGGTCGTCGGAGATTTGTAAATCTCTGGCAGGAATCCAGGTTGCAGACGGGTAGTCTTTAGGGATGTCTTTAATCGTTACTGTGATGGGCTCGGCACGCGCTTCCAATCGCTTCCCGTAACGAGAGGTACGACTTGGCATTTGGCCTTCAAAGATGAACTCAGGCAATTGGAACGACCCGGGATTATCGGCAAACATCAGGTAGTTGAGTTCGGTCACGCGATACGTAATGTTGTTACGCTTGCTTTGGTAGGTTTTATTCTCACCGATTTTTTCGATATCCAGCCCAAGTTGCTGCAACTCTTTAATGCCTTGCAGTTCCAGGTTGTAAAGATCCACCGATTGGTAAAGTTTGATGGTCAATAGCATCTGTGCCTGCACCCAGGTGTTCGGATTATCCAGGGTGACTTCAATGTCCAGTGGCGGTGGAATATTCGGGTCGTTAGCCCCATTAGAACCGGCTTTGGTGACTTTGATATCTATTGCCTGGCTTGATTCTCCTTCAATGGTGATAGGAGGAATGGTCAGGATACCAGCCCGTTTGGGTTCCAGAGTCACGGTCAGGGTTGTTTTCGCACTGAAGCTTCCATTGATGTACTGCATATTAGTGCTGCGACGGTTATCCAGAACCCGAAAGTTTTTGTCGAGGGGTGATAAATCGATGGCCAGATTAAAGGCACTGAATGTACCCGATAGCTCTAATTGTAGTGTCTCGTTTTCAGGTAGGGTGGTGCGGTCAACCCGTGCTTCCAGCGCCATAGTTACTGTGCTGATCAAAAATAAAAACAATGCGGTCAGGATTGAGATCGTGTTCTTCATGTGCTTCCCTAGTGTGTTCATTACCAGACCTGTGCCTCATTTTCCGGCTTGTTTCTCTGGAAGTGCTGAATTCTGAATTTGTTTTCCAGCAAAATGGATGGATCTGTTTGAACCTTCCGCAATATTTGCTGGTATTTCTGCTCTTCTATGTCTTCTTCAGTTGGCTCGCCACCTGATGTGATGCTTGTTCCTTCTGAATAGTCGGAAATGCCCTGATCACCTGGTTGAGGAGCCGCTTGAGAAGACATTGCCTGGTTTGCGTCTTGCTCTGTTTCTTCTGACAAGGAATCCTCTGAAGCTTGTGCGGCACTTTGCGCTTGCTCGTCGCTCAGTTCACCCTTGTTCTCGTTAGACGATGCCTGTTGCTGATCAGCTTCTGATGGATTTTGGGATGCACTACTCTGACTTTGTGAGTCGTCACCCTGTGAGCCAGCTTGTTGTTGATCGCTTTCGGAAGCATCATCCTGATCAGCGCCTTGTTGTTCGTTTTGTGATCCTTGGGTTTGATCGTCTGAAGCCTGTTCGTTTGGAGATTGGTCGCTTGAAGACTGGTCTCCTGAGGATTGCTCTCCTGAGGACGGATCGCCGGACTGATCTTGTTGAGAATCCGAACCCTCTTGCCCTTGTTGCTGTTCCTGGTTTTCCTGTTGATTGCGCATTTGCTCTAACAGTTGTTCAAGGTACGCCTTGTCTTTGGTCGCGCGTTCCAGCACTTCCTTATGTTGTTCAGTTTGCGCGGCATCGATTGCATGTTGGTAACTGGCAATGGCTTCTTCCAGTTTCCATTGTTGTGCCTGAACATTGGCCAGATTGTATTTCGCGACAGCCGATGGTTGCCCCTGATAAGCCGTTTCTGCGTCATGCCAAAGTCTGGCTTTGGCGTAAGCGTCGCCTTGACGAAGTGGGTTGGTAAATTGCTTGGCAGCGGTGCCAAAATCTTTTAATTGATAGGCTTTCTCGGCTTGTTGGTTTTGATTAAGCGAGAGGTAATCCCACAAGGAAGGCTCATAAAGCAGTTCTTGATCCATGGCTTCGTTAGTGGCCTGTGTATTCGCATAGCTATCTGTTGGCTGGATCAGCACCAAACTTAGCGCCAGCAGCCAGCCCTTACGGAAGGACATCAACATGAGAAACAACGCCGGGATCAGCAACAGGTAGCCATAATCTTTGACCGCTGCCAATTGTTGCATGGCTTCCGGGGTTTCCGAGTGCTTTGGTTCAAATGCGAGGGCGGCTTCAATATCACCATCATCGACTGATAGCACATTGAATTGTCCTCCGGTTTTTCTTGCAAGGGTTTTGGGTTGATCCGCATTAAATCTGGCGATCACTATGTTTTGTTTATTGTCCTTAAGCAGCTTACCAGCGGTCAGTGGAATAGGGGCTCCGGATTGGGTACCGATACCTACAACAAACGTCGGATAACGGGAAATGGCCAGGGTCTTATCCAACTGTTGATCGGATATCTCATCGGTAAACAGCAAAATCCGGGCGTTGCTAGAGGGGTAGGCGTCCAATAACTTGTTGGCTTCTTCAACCGCACGGGATAAACGGCTGCCCTTAGAAGGAATCATCCAAGGGGATAACGATTTCGCCAAATGCTGAATGGTTTGGGTGTCTTCTGTAAGCGGCACCACAACATGAGCGTCGCCCGAATAGGCAATCAATGCCGTGAAGCCGGTTTGACGCTTTTCCAATAAGTCCTGAAGTTTGAACTTCATACGTTGTAAACGTGAGGGTTTAACATCCTCAGCCAGCATCGACAACGACATATCCATGATCACAACCAGAGTATCGTCGGTCTTAAGAGTCTGGACATTCTTGGATTCAAACGACGGGCCCGCCAAGGCCAAGACCAGAAGCACACTTAATGCGGCGACTAATGCGGAAAACAAGTAGGACTTGGTGGCGGTACTCTGGGTATCGGTCAATTGTTGTAGCAGTTCAGGGGCAATGTGTTTGCTCCAAAGCTGGGTGCTTCGGATTTGCCCGAGAAAAAGATAGACAATAAAACCAATGGGTAAGAGTGCCAATAGCCACATAGGACGGGCGAAGTGAAAAGACTCAAACAGGGTTTCCATTAGCGAAGCCCTCCTGTTTCGGATGTCTGATCTGCATCGGCCGCTGGGTGGCTTGCACGTGCTTGATGTCCGCGTTTAGGTTTTGATTTTTGGAAAACTGCGCCAAACTTCATTGCTACTGCGTCAAACTGTTTTAAACAAAAGGCCAAAAGGTACAAAATTAAACTCAAGCCAAGGGGCCAATAGAACCATTCTTTGACCGGGTGAATGAATTGCTCGTCCTGGTCAATGGGTTCCAGCTCATTGATTTTTTGATAGATGGCCTCCAGCTGTTCCGGGTTCTTTGCCCGGAAATATAAACCGGAAGTGGTTTCCGCAATGGCCTTCAAGGTAGTTTCATCCAGGTCTTTTGACGGATTCACGGTGTTGCTTAACAAGCCAAACAGGCTGTTACGGGTCATGCTGTCGGCGCCGATGCCAATGGTGTAGATTTTAATGCCTTGCTTAGCGGCTATTTCTGCTGCGGGTAACGGTTGTATCTCACCCGCAGTGTTAGCTCCGTCGGTCAGAAGAATCATGATGCGGGCATCTTCCGGCTGTTTTCTTAACACGTCGGTTGATTTAATAATGGCATCGCCAATGGCGGTGTTTGGACCCGCCATTTCAACCTGGGCTTCCATTAACAACTTGCTGACAGAGTCCAGATCACGGGTGACTGGCGTGTGGATGAAGGCAGCATCACCAAACACTACCAAGCCAACTCGATCACCCTGGCGCTTTTGTAGGAATTCCCGAACCACCAACTTTACCGTATTTAAACGATTTAGCCGTTTGTTTTGATAGATCATATATTCCATATCCATACTGCCGGAGAGATCCACTGCCAACAGTAGGTCATGACCTTTGGCAGGCACAGGGATAGGTTCGCCAACCCATTGTGGTCTGGCTAACGCAATGATGAAACAGAACCAGCAGGCGATGACTAACCCAAGTAACCCTTTGGCTGGGAGTTTTCCGGACGCATCTGTCAGTTGCGAGGTTTGACTCATTTGCCATTGACTGGCACCAGGCACGTAGATCGGTGTTTGCTGTGTTTCATCAGCGTTTTTCTGGAGACGCCAAAGTAACCAGGGTAAGGGGAGTAAAATCAGGGCAAGTGGCCATGCCAGTGTCATGAGCACACCTCCTTACACCAGGCTTGGCAGAGTTCATTTAAATACGCTAGATCAGGAGGGTTCGGGATTTCCTTCTGATATAACGAAGCACCAAATACTTGTCCTGCACCTTGAGAAAAGTGATTACAGCGACCGGTTTGATCCAAAAATGTTAACCATTCCGTGCCGGATAAGGTTGCGACCTGTTTGGCCCCGTACTTTTGAATGGCTATGGCTTTCAGCGCCCGGTTGAGTGCATGGATGTACTGGTGTTTCTCTTCCTCTGTCGATTGATTGTTTGGTATGGGCAAAGAGCTCAGTGCTGCGCTCAGGAATTTATGTTCGGCGCGCTTTGCCAATAGCTGTCTAATTTTAATGGCAGCGAATACGGTTATAGCCAATATCATTGCTAGCAGAAGCCACCAACCTACAGCTGGCGGCCATACAAAAGGGCCGTTTTCGATCGCAGGTGATTCGATGACTTCACCCAATGCGGTCAATAAATCTGGGGCACCCGCTGGGGCGGCACCGGATTGAAATGGTGTCATGCTTGTTCGGCCTCCGATGTGTGCTTGGAGAGTCGATGCTTAGATGCTTTCGTGTTAAACAGGTCGATCGGGTTATCCGTCGTTGACACAGAAATCACGGGTATATTCCAATTATTCAGATATCGAACAACACTCTGATAGTGGTTTTGATAATGATCGGTAATGCTTTTCTGTTGTTGTTTGGACAACATAACCGACATCACCTTACCACCAAGACTGATGCGGGTTTGACCAGTACAGGGTGGTTCTATTTCGAGTGGATCATTAATGGCGAATAAGCTGATTTCGGTATGAGCGGACAACTGTGCCAACGCTTTTAGTGCATTCGGGGTGTAGGCGTATAAATCCGATAACACATACAGGCGGGTGCCTGGTGTGATCATGTATTTCAGTTGGTGCAGTTTTTCGGCCAAGCTCTCAAAGTTAGCGGAACAATGATTATTAAGCCGTTGGTTCATTTCGGCTGTTTTCTCTAAAAACTGCAATAGCCGGGAGCGGTTCCGTGAGAGCTTGAACAGCGCCGATTCACCACCTTCGCCCATAATCTCGCCACCAAAACGATCCCCTTTCTTTAGACTGCTCCAGGCAATCAGGCTGGCCAGATTAGCCGCTTGCACGCTTTTAAAGCGGGTTTGACTACCAAAAAACATGTAAGGGCTTTGATCGCAGAATACAAACACAGGCTGCTCGCGCTCTTCGGCAAACACCTTGGTATGGGTTCTTCCTGTTCGTGCTGTGACACGCCAGTCGATGCTGCGAATGTCATCGCCGGGCTGATAATGGCGCGATTCCAAAAACTCCATGCCCCGGCCACGCTGGTTCGAGTGATGGGTTCCAGAGCTTCTGCTTAACGCATAAGTAGCTTTGGCAAGATTGATTTTACTGCCAGCGTTGGCAAGTTCCAGTAACGTCGCTTTATCTACGAAAGGGCCTTTACAGGCGATATCTTCCGTACCGCCTTGAGGTGCAGATGTGTGCTTACTGGCAGATGGTTTATTAAACAGATTCGACAACATACGAATACCGCTGTTTAGGCTACAGGTACGGAGTCTAAAATCTTATCGATCACCATGTCGGTAACAATGTGCTCGGATTGCGCGCCGTAGGTTAGCAGCAGGCGATGACGGAACACATCATGTAATACGCTCATCACATTATCCGGAGCTACAAAGTCTTGGTTGTTCAACCATGCGTGGGCCCGGGCGACCTGATCCAGGGCAATGGTGGCTCGTGGGCTGACGCCGAACTCAATCCAGTGTTCCAAGTCCGGGTTGTATTTGCCTGGCGTGCGAGTGGCCATGGTCAGGT
>JBFHTA010000055.1:0-16414 GCA_041590855.1 Pseudomonadales bacterium | reverse complement strand
TCTTCAACCAAACTGATGCCCCCTCAGACATTAAGATCAGTTGAGTATACTAACAGAACTAGCCACCCGTTTTGCAGTCTCAACCGGGATTTCACCGACCAGGGTAATGCCCCACTTGTCGCCGTCATCTGTTTCGATGATACGGGACACGGCTACCGTTGCCCCGCCACCGTGGCCTTCCATTTCTACAAACTGCTGAGTAAGCTGCTCTCGAAACAGAGAAAAGGATGACAGGCCATCACTGTAGGTATGAGCCTCAACAAATTCTTTATTATCGCCAGATGTAACATCCGTTAATTTAAACCCTTGCGGCAACCATTTTGGTTTCCAACCAGGCTCTTTTGATACGGTTTTATCCCAATGCTTTCGATCAAACTTGGTAACCGTGCCCTTGAGTGTTGGCTCTAACGCCTGATCTAGGTCGTCAGGATTTACTTCAATATGAGTAAACTGGGCCAGTTCCAGTGAACGGCCGTCAGACCCCAAAATTTCCGTTTTGAGCAACAACCCGGTTTCTGCGTCCACGCCGTATCGTCGGATGAAACGATCTTGCTCTATAGCCTGGGCTTCGATCAGTATGGCATCTCGCCCGGCAATTCGTGCATGAGTGAGAATGGTAAAGTTCAGCCACTGTTGTAACTCTCGCCAATCAACATTATCACCAGGTACTAGCGGGCTCAGCGGCGGAACCTGATTCCAGCGGGAACCGGAATCTTCAGGGTGAATACAGGTAACACTTTCACCATCGCGAATGATTTCTCTGGGTGCGCCATCCAGACTTTTCAATCGCTCGTATTGCACGCCATCCTTCACCGCATGAACGATATGGTAGCTATTAACACTATCACCCCGTCTATGAATAAAGGAACCTACAAACGAGTTTTGCTTACGGGCTTCGTCCAGCATGGACAACAACTCTATTGGCGTCATCGCTCTAACAGAGGCGGAAACTGCTGCCAGCATCAGTGGACATACCAAGGCTACAAAGAAAAGTCTGAACCAGTTTCTTGCTTGTAACCCTGAGATTGAAATGCCTTTCCCCATAGTTTTTATAAACCTTAAGTAATACCTTCAAGCACACACGAAATCAGACATCAATGATGGCTTACTTATTTTTCTCTTCAACTTCGAAACTCACCACACGAGCATACGGCATCACATCACCTACGCGATCCTCGCTGGAATTCTCTGCATGATGCTGCATGTAAGAACGCAGTTTGTCCTGAAGCGCTTTATATTGCTCTGGTGACATATCAGAAGCGGCCAAACGCGTTGCTTCGGAATCCGTTTGCTGCGGTTTTTCAGTGGTTTGAACTTCCGGTTTGGTGTTATCAGCAAACTGACCATCAGCTCCCGTAAACTGGTCGTTTTGCAAACCAATACCAACAACTGCCATGGCAACTGCTGCAGCTACCCCGACACCACCAATCCACTGTTTGATACCGGAACGAGGTGCCTGAACAACAAGCGTTTCCTCTTCGATTCCGGCCCTTACACCGTCCAGAATATTGGCGGTCGCAAAGGTCATGTCTTCTTTTTGAAGCCCTTGTTTTACAGCACATAAACGACGCCAGGTGTCGAGATCTTCGTCCGTCATATGTTTGGTCAGACGGCGAACATCCAACTCACTCGCTTCGTTATCCAGAAGAGCAGACAAACTTTCCGCAATTTTATCGCTCATATCATCCTCACCGATAAATACAATAATAGGTTTAATCTTTGGTGCTTCTGAGTCAGAAACACATCATTTTAATCTGCCGTAAAACCTACGGGGTCTACTAATAATTGACAGCTGTTTCCAGTATTGGTTCAAGCTGCTTATCAATCGCTTCCCGCGCTCTGAAAATCCTTGAACGGACAGTCCCCACCGGGCAATCCATCACCTGGGCAATGTCCTCATAACTCAGGCCATCAAACTCACGTAACATCAATGCCGTACGAAGGTCGTCCGGCAATCCTTTTAAGGCTTTTTGTAAGGTTTGTTCGACTTGCTCTTTGTGCAAACTGGCTTCGGGACTATCAATGTGTTTTAGCTCACTCAAACCACCATCCGAATGCACTTCATCAACATCAATATCGGTTCCGGGCGGGCGACGACCACGACTGATCAAGTGATTCTTGGCGGTGTTCACTGCGATACGATATAACCAGGTATAAAATGCACTGTCCCCACGAAAATTAGCCAATGCCTTATACGCTTTGATAAAAGTCTCTTGGGCAACGTCCATCGACTCATGAACATCGGAGACATAACGACTGATCAAACTCAATACTTTGCTTTGATATTTAATGACTAACAGATCAAAAGCACGTTTATCTCCTTTCTGAACGCGCTCTACCAACAGCTGATCTGATTCCACTGATGTTGTCATTCTTTCTCCATAGAGGCTAATAGATATTGGAAACTCGATTCCAAAAACTACGACATTCTAAAATCGTATTTTGTTCCCGCTTTGTATGACATTTCTGTTATTCTTGGCAAGTTTTTTCATGGTATCGCTTCATTTCCCTTGAAGATGAATAACTTATAAGTACCTATCACATGTCTAATACCAGTACTCCTTGCCATCAATTTGATGTTGTCATTATCGGATCGGGCGCAGCCGGTTTAACCGCAGCTCTACAATTGCCTGAAAGTTTTAACATCGCAGTCATCTGTAAACAATCCATGACCAGTGGTTCAACGCCCTGGGCTCAAGGTGGTGTCGCAGCGGTTCTGGACGAACAGGACAGCGTCGAAAGTCACTGTCAGGATACAATGACCGCAGGCTCACACCTGAACGACCCTGAGATGGTTAACTTCATTGTAGAACACAGTACTGAAAGTATTCATTGGCTTATTGATCAAGGTGTCCCTTTTACCAAGGATTCCTTTCTGGATGGCGCCCCCCCTGAAACCGAGCCGCCCAAAACCAAAGCACAGGGCGATTCCAAAGGTTTCCATTTAACGAAGGAAGGCGGCCACAGTTTCCGGCGCATTATTCATGCGGCCGACGCAACCGGTGCTGCTATTACCAAGACCCTGATCGAACGAACGTTGGAACGTGACAACATCAAGGTATTTGAAAACCGCATTGCCATCGACCTGATCATTTCCCGGGATCACCAGGGGCAATCCAACTGTGTCGGGCTGTATGTGTTGAACCTCGATTCCGAAAGAGTTGAAACTTTCCAGGCCAACAACACCATTCTTGCCACCGGCGGTGCCAGTAAAGCGTACTTGTATACGAGCAATCCGGACGGTGCCAGCGGTGACGGCATTGCTATGGCTTGGCGAGCAGGCTGTCGGGTAGCCAATATGGAATTCAACCAATTCCACCCCACTTGTCTGTATCACCCGCACGCCAAATCATTTTTGGTCAGTGAAGCCTTACGCGGTGAAGGTGCACATCTAACATTGCCCAACGGCAAACGCTTTATGCACAAGTTTGATGAGCGTAAAGAACTGGCACCACGTGACATAGTGGCACGGGCTATTGACCATGAAATGAAGCGATTGGGCTGTGATCACGTGTTTCTGGACATCAGCCACAAACCCAAAGAATTCATCACCAGCCATTTCCCAACCATTTACGAGCGCTGCCTGAAGTTCAATATCGATATCACCAAAGAACCCATTCCGGTAGTGCCGGCCGCACATTACACCTGTGGTGGGGTAGTTATTGATCAAAAAGGCCGTACAGACGTCAGAAACCTCTACGCCATTGGTGAAGTGGCGCACTCCGGCCTGCATGGCGCAAACCGGTTAGCAAGCAACTCTTTACTTGAATGCATCGTACTGGGTCGCTCTGCGGCACAAGACATTCTTGAACGCCACTCAGATACCCCTCCATTCGACAGTGTAAGCATCCCTGCCTGGGATGAATCTCAGGTAACCGACTCAGACGAAGACGTTATTATTTCCCATAACTGGGACGAGCTGCGTCGCTTTATGTGGGACTATGTTGGAATCGTAAGAACCACCAAACGTCTGGAGAGAGCCAAGCATAGAGTCGACTTACTCCTGAGAGAAATTCACGAGTATTACAGCAACTACAAAGTCAGTCGTGACCTGATCGAGCTTCGAAACTTGGTGATTGTGGCAGACTTGATTATACGTTCGGCATTGCAAAGAAAAGAAAGCCGGGGTCTGCACTTTATTTTGGATTATCCGGAACTTTTGCCAACGCCGAGGGATACCATTTTAACGCCACCACCGAGACAGCCTAGCTGGCGATAGACGGAAGACGGAAGACGTTGAAATAACAGTCTTCCAAACCTTTCGTGTCAAAAGATACGTCTATCTACCCAGAGAAAGACGTATCATGCGAATAAGCGTGTGAAATTCTTCCCGTTGGCATTGATCGGGGAAGATCATCAACTGCTTGCTAACCTTCAAATTACGCCAGAAAGAGCGTGTGGATGACGCCGAGTCTTCCGGTTTAAGTTCCAACATGATGTAACTTGGAAGAAGAATCGAAGACGGCTGTACTCGGTACGCTTTATCATTTAAAGAAAGACTTGGCAGTTCATCACGAACCGGTCGTACCGGACTCACCGGCATTTCAATACATTCGGTTCGACGAATGTACCCGATCATTTGAATGATGTAAAAAACACTGATTAGCACCACCGCCATCAGTGCAGGCCATTCCAGCGAAAACAGATGGTTAAATATCTGCAGGAATACCAGGTACACAGTGGTGTACAACAACACCATGTACTTGGACGGCTTTAATTCAATTCTAAGCAGGCTGAACGCGTTCAAGAATGTAATCCACTATCGCTTTAATTTCAGGATCTTGTGGTTGGGTCTTTCGCATAAACCACTGGAACATATCCTGATCTTCACAATCGAGTAATTTTAGGTACCGTGCTTGATTCTCAGCATCTAATCCAGGAAATACTTCCTTTGCAAAAGGCATCAGGAGTACATCTAACTCTAACATACCACGGCGACTGTGCCAGTAAATTCTGTTCAAATCTTGTTCAGTATATGCCACTTAACATCCAGCCTTTATCATCAATCATTGTCACGCATCAATAGCGACCGGACGCCATTATACACAGTATCCCAAGAGAGCTGAACGCCTTTGCATTGCTGCGGTCCACCTCCTTGATCCAAAGCAAACCCACCACGGACAAAGAATCCCGAGCGTTAGTCATGAACTCACAATAATCGATCATCGCCAGATGACTAAAAACCCAGTCCTTTGGTATGCTTTAGCCTTTATCATCAGTAAGCGCTCAGAGTCCTATATGTCCGATATTATTGAAAAAATTTCCGCCATCCTTCCTGGGGCGAGTTTCGAACCCGATCAGGACCAGGCACCCAAATTCAGTATTTCCAACACAGCCCCTGAAGGCGTTTGGAGCACGCTGTGCACAACCAAAGGTGTACTCTCCATCACTGGCGAACAACGTCTGAAGTTTCTGCAAGGACAAGCAACCTGCGACACAGCAGAAATCACTCAAACGACGTCCTGTTATGGCGCTTTTTGCAATCTCAAAGGACGAGCAATTGCAAACTTCCTGGCCTTTGATGACGGGGAAAGCACCCACCTGATCATGCATCAGAGCCTGATCCCTAACTTAATTGAGCATCTGACCAAGTTTGCCGTTTTCTTTCGAGTAACATTAAATCACGATCAGAACGCTGTTATTCTGGGCCATCACTCAGACAGCCCCTCAGAAAGTACAAACTTACCTACCGTGCAAAATGACCAGGGAACCGATATCCAGGTATCACCTTTCCGACGCCTCAGCATTCTATCGCCTGAGCAACTTAACCCCGCATCTGTATCTGTCTGGGCTAATGAAACTCACTGGAACCAAGCTGACTTACGCGACGGTATCTGCTGGATATCAGCGAACACCCGTGAAGAATTTTTGCCCCAGTTGCTTGGCTTAGAAGAAATCGGTGGTTTAAGTTTTTCCAAAGGGTGCTACACAGGGCAGGAAATCATTGCTCGAATGAAGTATCGGGGTCAACTCAAACGCCACCTACAGCTTGCTACCTTAACGAGTACCGAACCCCCACAGATTAGTGAATTATTGGCTGCAAAAATTAATACCGCCGAGAAAAATAACATTGGCCAAATCATTAACTTCGAGACAACCGAAGAGGGTCTGCTGGCCTTAATTTCATTGGAAGATGATTTCAAAACTATCAACCAATGTTCAATCGGGCAAAACGCCTTTGAAATCAAGCTAATGGCGTTAAATGATCATTAAATTGCAAAAAGAAACTAATCCTAGGATATCAATGCTTTACAGAAGCCCAATCGCTCGCTTTAATTGATAGTTATACCTTTATTAAGATGCTTCAAGGACGTCATAATGTCTTCTGTGTTTGAAACAGTATTTGCGGACATAAAACAGCGCATCAAAGACGATACGCTTACTTTACCCACCTTACCTGAGGTGGCTTTTCAAATCCGTGAAACAGCGGAAAATGAAGACAGTACGCTGAACGACGTTGTCCGCGTACTTCAAAAAGATCCGGCTGTCTGTGCTGAATTGGTTCGCTGTGCGAACAGCGCCTTGATGCGAACGGTCAACCAATGCCGCGATGTCAGCGGTGCCGTTAATCGCATGGGGATGAACACCACGGTCAACATCGCCATGACCCAGGCCATGAAGCAAATGTTTCAAGCAACATCGGATACCATCGATCACAGAATGCGGGACACCTGGCATAAAGCCGTAGAAGTGGCCGCCATGTGTTTTGTACTGGCACAAACCCGACGCAAGCTAGGATTAAAGCCCGACCAAGCCGCATTGGCTGGCTTGATGCACAACATTGGAACCCTGCCCATTCTTTTGTATGCCGAAGAAAGCTCGTCATTGATCAACGACAGTTTTGCTCTGGATAAGACCATTGAAAAACTGCATCCGATTCTTGGTAAGTACTTACTGCAAAAGTGGAACTTCACTCTGGATCTGATTGCCGTGCCTTACCAGTACTTGCAGTTTGACCGAGATGGAAACTTTGCTGACTACGTGGATTTGGTACAGGTGTCTTATTTACACACGCTCAGTGGCACCAATCACCCACACGCCAAAATTGATTTATCCCAAGTGGGTGCATTCCAGCGACTGGATATCGACCCGGCCACCTTCATCAAACAAGATGAAGATACCCAGGCGAAAATCGAAGAAGCCAAAGACATGCTGGGATAAGCGCGAGATAGATATCTCGATCTTTGCAAACAAACACCACAAAAAAGGCCAGTCAACAGACTGGCCTTTTGCTGTTCCGTTAAGGAGTTCCCTTAACTTTCTGAAGACGACTTTAACGGTCTCATATGAGGGAACAAAATCACATCTTTAATGGTTGGGCTATCAGTAAACAACATGACCAGACGGTCAATCCCGATACCTTCACCCGCTGTTGGCGGCATACCGTATTCAAGCGCCTGAATGTAATCGGCATCGTAGTGCATGGCTTCATCATCACCGGCATCTTTCTCTTCCACCTGCTTACGGAAACGTTCAGCCTGATCTTCCGCGTCATTCAGCTCTGAGAAACCATTTGCCAATTCACGACCACCTACGAAAAACTCAAAGCGATCGGTGATGAATGGGTTATTGTCGTTACGACGAGCCAACGGCGACACTTCCCAAGGATATTCGGTAATGAAAGTAGGTTGATCCAACTTCTCTTCCGCCGTCGCTTCAAAGATTTCACACAACCATTTACCAGCCCCCCAGGCAACTTGTTTATCGTCTTCACGAATGCCAACCTGGCGAGCATATTCAATCAAGGCGTCCAGATTATTTTCCGGATCATTAATCACGGCTGAATCAAATTCAGGGTTATACTTCAACACGGCCTCAGCCATGCTCATACGGGTAAACGGCTTGGCGAAGTCATAAATAGTTTCTGAAACCACATTACCTTCGGCGTCTTTCTGAGTACTCTTGATATCCGTGGTCCCTAATACTTCCTGCGCAATGGTACGTAACATATCTTCTGTTGTGTCCATCAAATCAGTATAGGTCGCGTACGCCTGGTAGAACTCAATCATGGTGAATTCAGGGTTATGACGCGTAGATAAACCTTCGTTCCGGAAGTTACGGTTGATTTCAAATACTCGCTCAAAACCACCAACGATCAAACGCTTCAGATACAACTCTGGCGCGATACGCAAATACATATCGATGTCCAGCGCATTATGATAGGTTTCAAACGGCTTAGCGGTTGCACCACCGGGAATGGTTTGAAGCATTGGCGTCTCAACTTCCATGAAGTTTCGGTCGCTTAAATACTTGCGCATCGCTTCGATGATTTTCGAGCGAACCATAAACAGGTCACGAGTGTCCTGATTGATGATCAAATCCACATAACGTTGACGATACTTGGTTTCCTGATCTGCCAAACCATGGAATTTATCCGGTAACGGACGTAATGATTTAGTCAACATCACCAAATCATCTGCCGTAGCTACGTTCACATATAGTTCACCTTTACCGGATTTATGCAACGCGCCTTTCACACCCACAATGTCACCCAAGTCAAACTTGGATTTGTAGTTGATCTCTTTCTGGACGTCTTTAGGCACATAGAATTGAATACCACCTGTCGCATCAGTGATCTTGGTAAAAGGACCACGTTGGAACATGATACGACCAGCAACTGCCACTTGATTATCCTGAGCTTCCAACTCTTCTTTAGAGAACTCACCAAATTTAGCCTGTAGATCAGCCGACAAGTGTTTTCGATCAAAGTCATTACGATGGCCGTTGGCATTACAATTCTCACGAAGCGCTTGTAGTTTAGCTCGACGCTCAACAATCAATTTATTTTCATCACGTGGCTGTTCAGACATGTTTTAACCTATATTCCTCTAGGAAGGCGTTTACAAAAAATGTGTTTCTTTCGCGTTTAAGGCCGACATTCGCCAGCCCTTAGTCTAATGCATTTGTTATAACGGAAATTACAAACCAGCCTTCAAACTGGCTTCAATAAACGGATCAAGATCCCCATCCAAAACGGCTTGAGTATTTCTGTTCTCAACCCCGGTTCTCAGATCCTTAATGCGGGAATCATCCAGTACATAAGAACGAATCTGACTGCCCCAGCCGATGTCTGCTTTGGAATCTTCCATAGCCTGAGCTTCCGCATTTCGTTTCTGCATTTCCATTTCATACAGCTTTGCTTTCAGCTGTTTCATCGCCTGATCTTTGTTCTTGTGCTGAGAACGATCATTCTGACATTGGGTCACAATGCCCGATGGCATGTGGGTGATACGTACTGCTGATTCAGTCCGGTTTACGTGCTGACCACCTGCACCGGAAGCCCGGTAAACATCAATACGCAAATCCGCCGGATTAATTTCAATGTCGATATTGTCATCCACTTCCGGTGAGATAAACACTGAAGCAAAAGAAGTATGGCGGCGATTGCCGGAATCGAACGGGGATTTACGCACCAAACGATGCACACCGGTCTCCGTTTTTAACCAACCGAAGGCGTACTCACCATCCACCTTGATGGTTGCGCCTTTAATACCTGCAACTTCACCATCGGTTACTTCCATCAATTCGGCTTTGAAACCTTTGGATTCACACCAACGCAAGTACATACGCAACATCATGTTGGCCCAATCCTGAGCCTCAGTACCACCAGAACCCGCCTGAATCTCAACATAGGCATTGTTGGCGTCCATTTCACCAGAGAACATGCGACGGAATTCCAGCTTTTCCAGCGTTTCTTTCAATCCTGCCAGCTCTTGTTCAACTTCTTCTACAGTATCCGGATCGTCTTCTTCTACCGCCAGTTCCAGCAAACCTTCTACGTCTTCAAGACCGGAATCCATATTTTCAATGGTTTCCACAACCGCTTCCAGGGAAGAACGCTCTCTGCCCAACGCCTGTGCCTGTTCCGGGTTATCCCAAACAGACGGGTCTTCCAATTCACGATTAACTTCTTCTAATCGCTCTTTCTTTTCAGCGTAGTCAAAGATACCCCCTAAGAACGTCGGTGCGCTCACGAAGATCTTTAATGGTCTGTACGATAGGATTAATTTCCACCTACTACCTCGGTTCAGTTTGCAAAACAATTTGAAAGCGACAAGTTATAGAGACAATCAGAACTTGCCCAAGTATTGAAATGGTCAAAAAATTAAGACGCGCAATTGTACATGAAATCAACGACTGTTTCAGTCTTTTCACCAGGAATTCGACAAAGTTTTTAGCGCTTTTCACTGTCATAAACAGTTAACAATTTAGTCACATAACTGTTATTGGCTAAGCCTACATTGTGCTCATCGGAAACCTAGTATATGCCTGGAGCAAAAAGATGGCCTATCAAGTCGTCACGAAATCAAATCATACCTTTTGGCTAATGACCTCAAGCGGTAACTGGATTTCTTCGCACCACAGTACCGACGAAGCCGTTGCAGCCTGTCGGGCCTGGTTTAAATGTTCCCCCATTGTTCGCACGGTACAAGCACCGGTGATGAAGCATTCGCTATTGGGTAAACCTGTCATCGATAAAAACGACATCAAACAGAAGCTGACAAACTATCTGGCAAGCTGCACAGAGATTTTCCGTGTTTTTTGGAACACCCTATTGAATAACAAAAATAAAAAGAGAATGAACGATGAACTTTGATATCTCACCCAACCAGCACAGACAACTCGTCAAATTACTCAAACAACATCAGCGAGGGAAGCTTATTCCCCAATGGGCACACGATGCTGGCACTCATCTGGAAAACAACACTCTGGATTTGACCTTGGCAAACCCTGGCGACCAAAGAAAGACCTTAAATCAGCTTATGCGTGATTCTGATCACAACTTGCTGATTATTTAGCTGCCATATCAGGTCGCTCTCTTGTAAGCTCTTTCGTAAGCCTTTTTAAGGCTTCTATGTAGGATATATCCCACAAAATAATAAATTATAAGAGATACATACCATGGTGAGCACCTCGATCAATCAAAGAAAACACCCTCGGTATCAACCAAGACAGGCCATTAGTTGCCGTGATCTTGACGGTCAAATTTCCGGACGCGTTATGAATCTCAGCGAGACGGGTTTCATGCTGATGAGCAATACACCTCTAGAGATGAATTCCAGTTTAATTCTAAGATTGGATCTGCCCATCACCCCACCACATCAAATCACAGTGACCAGTGAAAGCATTTGGTGTCAGAAATCGAGCTTCAGTGATGAATATGGCATTGGCATCCAAATCACCCAGATCGACGATTTGGCAAAAGCTGCGTTGAGGCACTTTTTAAATGATGGCAACAGAGCTACCGCTGCCTGAGTTCTGAATCAAAAGCGAGATCAGAGCAGGCAGGGTAAGAACAGACAGGTTCACAGAGAATCAACCGTTGATGGCTTCATCGACGGTGTTATAGCTTTGAAATAGCTTATCCATCCGAGTAATTCTGAACAACTCCTGAACAGCGCCTTGAGCACCGGCCACTCTAAGATAACCATCATCGCTGGTTAATTTCTTACAGGCCACAATCGCCCCTAAACCACTACTGTCCATGAAATCAAGACCGGTTAAATCAACGACGATCTTGTCTCGGCCTTTATTGATGAGGTCTGCTACGTAATTTCTCAGGTTCGTCGCATTGACCGCATCCAGACGTTTCTCGCCGATTTTTATTATTGCCACTTGTCCATCTGCTAGCTGGTGAGACACGCTCATTCCTAGGTCCTCAATTTATTTTTAAAATACGATAACAATAGCCATACAATACAACGTATTTCTGAACTTCACTATAGCGTATATTATGCCTATAGAGTGCGTTCGGTGATTCGTTTCGCGTTTTGTTCAGAAATATACAACACACCTATCTATACTATAGATCAATATGTTTTAAGTTCGAGTCGAGACACGCGTGACCTACTTTAACCACACCCCTCCCAACAAACCGTCTCTCAAAACCGTTTCGGAACGGAAGTACAACGAGCTCAAAACGCAGTTTAACGATTTAATCGAAAATGCGCGCCTGAATGAACAGCTTTTCAAACGTTTTTCCGAGTTTGAATCCAAACTAATGGAGAGTCACGATCTTGAGTCCCTGCTTACGGCGATGACTGCCGAATTTGCCAGATTCTTTGACGTCCCTTTTATTAAACTGGTACTCGATAAAGACATCTTTTCCCAGTGGCAGCTTACCCCAGTCAACCTTGAGCAATTTGAACACGTATTGACCTACGATCTCGCACAACACCCCGAGCTATTAGTCAACTCAAGCCAGGTGCTCTACATGGGCGCAACCCCCAAACGCATCAGCCGGGAAATACATATCCCCATTAATACCTTATCTTTTGCCCAACTTCCCTTGGTTCGTAATAAACGATTGATCGGTCTATTGAATTTAGGCAGCCCCGACGCCAATCGGTTCCGCCCTGATATGGGCACTGACTTTTTAGAGCGTCTGTCCCTAGTAGCAGCATTATGCTTCGAAAACGCCTGTAATATGGAGCGAATCAGGCAACTCAGCCTGGTGGACGGGCTAACTCAAGTCTGCAACCGAAGAGCCTTTGACGAAATACTGATTCAGGAAACGTCCAGTGCCCTGCGTCATCAACGGCACTTAGCCTGCCTGTTTATCGACATAGATCACTTCAAAAAAATCAACGACCACTATGGACACCAGGTTGGCGACGAAGCGTTAAAACAATTGGCTAAACGGGTTAAACCACTACTAAGACGATCCGATCACATTGCCCGCTACGGCGGCGAAGAGTTCGCCATTCTTTTGCCTGAAACAGACATCCTTAGCGCACATACCATTGCGGAACGCATTCGGGAAACCGTAGCCGATGACGATTTTACTCTGCTCGATCAAACCTTGCGAATGACCCTCTCGATCGGAGTGGCCTGTCTTGTAGGTGGCCGTAACGAGGGAGTCAGCACCGAAGCCATTGCGCAAAACCTGGTTAAGGATGCCGACGAACAAGTCTATATCGCCAAGAAAACTGGCCGAAATAGGGTGTGTTGCAACCAGCCTAACGGGTTAAACCAGCCGCAATAAAGTCAGCCAAGCCCGGCCACATTCCCAGGTACGGCCGGACGTTCACCTGAACCTCCGGATGCGTTTGCTTGAAGGCCTCAATTATTTTCGGTACATCATCCCGGACATGACGTCCCTCCGCCAAAAAATGCGGGTACACTACGATTTCAGATACTGCTTCGGTAGCCACCTCTGTAAGCACATCAGAAAATCTGGGCTCTGTGAGTTCCAGAAAACAAGGTTCAACACGATCATAATCAGACGTTAGGTCGGCCAACTGTCGGGACAACGCCTCCACTTCCTGATTCGACTTAGTTACCCTACTGCCATGCGCCAGCACCAACAATACTCTCATAAATACTCCGGCAAACACTCTTTAGCCTGCATCATACAGACTCTTTAATGGGTCACAATCACTATTTGCTAGTTAGTTCTATACGTCATCTTTCACCCAACAGATCACCACAAGGGAGTTGAGTTCACAGATTAATCTCCTTCCAACGTCTGCAATCTAATGTTAATAGGTCGCGGATTAACTCCACTATGTGTTCAGTTTTCACAGACTGATATACACTTAGAGCATCAGAACAACCTCCACTCGTGAGACACATATCCGCTCGTGAGACACATATAAGTTAGGGAATAACATGAAACACACTAAACTGATCTCCATGCTGGCAGCCTTACCCCTCGCCATCAGTTTGGCTTCTACTCAGCAAGCGTCCGCTTTTTCAGATGAGTTTCTGAAATGGAAAGAGCAGACCATGAGTAATTACCAAGCCTATAAAGACGAACGAGATCAGGCGTTCACTGACTTCCTTAAAAAACAGTGGAAAGCGGTGGACACTAAAGAAGGGGAAGTACGCGATAAAAACCCTAAACCGGTCAATATGCCTGTAGCCAAACCGAAACCGGTTCAAGTCAAAGACCTTCCCGTAGTTACGCTTCCTAAAAAAGTGGAACCCATTGTCACTCTCCCTAAACAAGAGCCGATTGCGGTCACCCCGCCGGTCACTGTACAACCAAAACCTGTGCCTTCGGAACCGATTCATCAAACGCCACCTACTCCGGACTTTGACACACCTTCCCAACCGGATGTTGATCAAATCACCAAGAGTGACCCTATTTTTGAACAACCGGATTTCGACCAACCCGGTTTCGATCAACCAAATCTTGATCGACCTGATTTCGACCAGCCCGGTTTCGATCAACCAAATATTGGTCGACCTGATTTCGACCAGCCCGGTTTCGATCAACCAGACTTTGACATTGCGCCAGTTCCTACACCACCCGTACCGAAGCCTTCCGTCCCGGAACCCAAATCAGAATTAGCCGAACCACACCCGATTGTATCGCCTTCCTTACCGGACCAGCCTATTTTTTCAGATGAGCCTGAAATTCCGCCCGTTGTGGCAACCCCGGTTAAACCTACGCCGATAGAATCCGCACCAGTGAAACCCAAACCCGCTCAGTACAAGGGCAAGAAATACCAGTTTGATTTCTTTGGACGCGACACCATCATCTATGCCGACACCAAATTAGCCACGGCCATCGACGACAATTACAGCGCTAAAAGTATTTCCAAAGGTTGGTCGGATCTGAGTCTGTCAGACTACGAACCCGTCCTAAAACAAATGGAAAACCTAGCCAAGCAGCACAACCTTGGTGATTGGGGTAAGGTCCAGCTCGCATTTGCATTCACCAAAGCCATGCATCCGGACGACATTAACGCCCAAAGCTTTACCAGCTGGTTTTTACTGGTTAAACAGGATTACCAGGCACGCCTAGCCTACAACAAAGAAGGTATCTATCTTTTGGTACCAGCGCAGCAATCGTTATACGAAGTCACTTTTTTCACCTTCAGCAACAAACGTTTTTACGCAGTATCGCCTGATGGTTCACCACGGGATTTAGGTCGCGTATTTACCTACGACGGCGAATACCCTCGCGCCATTCGTCCGGTCAACATGAAAGATCCCCTGGCCTTTGGTGACGAACAGCATTACCAGCAAAAAACATTTAGTTTTAAATACGATCGTAAAGAATATCGTCTGTCCCTGAATGTAAATCCTACCCGCGTAAATTATTTGGCAAGTTATCCACAGATGGACATCGACCAATACTTTGCTTCCCCTGTTGATATGGTAACGGCCAATGATGCACTGGACTTGTTCCGCCCTATGCTGGAAGGAAAATCCGAACTGGAAGCAGTAAACCTATTGCTAAGATTTGTCCAAACCGGTTTTGAATACCAAACGGATGACCAACAATTCGGATTCGAAAATTACTTATTCGCAGAAGAAACGCTGAACATGCCAGCGTCCGACTGTGAAGACAGATCTGTGTTATTTGCCTGGTTAGTTCGTGAATTACTGGGGCTTGACGTTATTGGCCTGGACTACCCCGGTCATATTGCAGCTGCCGTCGCATTCAGTAAGCCAGTTCCCGGCGACAGCATTGCCTGGAACGGAAAACGCTACACTGTGACTGATCCAACCTACATTAATGCCAATGCAGGAATGACCATGCCTGAAGTAGCCGGACACAAACCCAAGGTTGTGGCAATTCAATAAGCGGTGCAGAATACCAAATTCAATTTAAGACCCCAGAAGTAATCAAAAAGAAGACATTATGACCAAAGACAGTTTCATCGAAGGCCTTAAGAACCAAACCAACAGTTTTCAAAACACCATGGATTTCATCGAGGAAAATTTCGAATTTACTCCGATTGCCTTTACTGTAGGCGAGCAAGTCAATGAATTAGGCAGCAATCAGGGATCAGCCAAAATCCTTTGCTTGGGTAAAGTGCTTGCGTTGTCTGAACCGGAAGTTCTGCAGTGCTTTGGGGATTTCTACCGTAAAGATGTGCTTGATCATCCAGACGCAGCCGATCATCAGAATATCCGCAACTTTATTAAACACGGCTGGTCTGGTGTTGAGATCGATGCAACCGCACTAACCCCCAAAGCTAACTGATCCCGACACTTTTTACGCGACTTATCTTATTCGAGTTAATACAGCAGTACGGTGTCTTTCGCAGGAAATGGATACATGAGCAACAACGCTTTTGCCTTAAAAAGCCAGATGATCCCACTGACGGTCATCGAACTCTCCACTCTGGATGACCGGGCCTTTGATCAACAACTCTCTGAAAAAGTCAGTGCCAGTCCCGCACTGTTTGATCGAATGCCTGCGATCTTGGGACTCGAGCAATTTGAATCGATAGATACCTCTACTGTCCAAAAATTGCTTTTTACCATTCGCAAGCACAATATTCTTCCTGTAGCCCTCAAAGGCACCGAGTCATTAAAAGCTCTTGCTCAGGAATTGGATTTGGCCTGGATTCCACCAGGGAGAAACAAGCTGCAACAACGGGCGCAACAAGCCAAGGAATCCATTGAAGCAGCTGGGGATACTTCAACTGCCTTAGAGGGAACGTCACAAACATCC
>JBFHTA010000054.1:0-16599 GCA_041590855.1 Pseudomonadales bacterium | reverse complement strand
GTTGGTTTGGCGAAGAGGTGCCTGATCAGCGTTACTACACCTTTGGTTTAATATGGCTGGCATTGCTGATCGTGAGCGTCGAAGGTGTCTGGGGATATCGCAAAAGCGCCCGAGCCCAACGGGTGAGCGCGGACTAAATTGGGCGCGGACTAAATAAAGAGCGTATTAACTCTTAGGCGTACAATGCGTGCAGTTCTTCACAGATCAGCGACAGACCTTTGGCAACGGCGTCAGGGGATTGTGAGTAATTGATTCTGAGGCATTCGTCTTTATGTGCCCAGGCTTCATTTTCCATTCCCGGGAAGAAGTAATGGCCAGGCACCACGATTAACCCTTTCGCCTTCAAACGCTCGTAGAGGCTTTGTGAGCTGATAGGTAGGCCTTTGCACCAAAGCCATAAGAACATGGCTCCTTCCGGCTTGTGGACTCTGACCGGCAAGCCTGCCAGCCCTTCTTCCAATTGTTGAATGGCAGAGTTACAACGTTGCTGATAAAACGGCTTAACTACGTCCCGGCTGAGTCTCAGAATATCACCGGAAGTGACCAGAGGCAGCGCCAGGCGGGCACCGATACTGTTGGTCGCCAGGCTCATGATAGCGTTGACGTTGCTGATGGCTTTAATCATCTCCGGGTGAGCAATGACAATCCCGGTTCTCGCAGCTGGTAGCCCGAATTTGGAAAGACTCAAACACAGGATAATGTTGTCGTTCCAGATCGGTGTGGCTTCTGTAAATATGATATCCGGGAAGGGCGTACCGTATGCGCCATCAATAATCAGTGGAATCTTATGCTGACGCGCCAGCTCGTCGAGGCGACGGACTTCATCATCTGTGACAACATTTCCAGTGGGGTTGGTTGGTCGGGATACGCAAATGGCGGCGGTGTTCTGATCAATGGTCAAGGCATCAAAATCCACCCGGTATTTGAACTGATGATCACCGATTAATTCAATCTCTGGCTTACAGGCGCGGAAGCAGTCCTGCGTTAAACCGGCATCGGCGTAACCGATATATTCAGGAGCCATAGGAAACAGAACGTGCTTCTTATCTCCTTGAGCTTGCTCTCCGGCCAACAGGTTGAATAGCATGAAGAACGCCGACTGACTGCCATTGGTCAGCGCAATGTGAGCTTCGGTCAGGGGCCAACCGAATTCCTTTTCCAGCAGCGTTGCCAATGCTTGTCGAAAGGCCTTTTCACCCTGTGGGGTATCATAGACGCCAATGAACTGCTGAAGCTCGTGAGTGTCCTCGGAAATTTCGATTAAGCGCTGCCGGATAATCTCTTCAATTTCCGGTATATGGGCCGGATTGCCTCCGCCCATCATAATCATGTCTTTTACATCCGGGTTAGCTAACGCATTTCCTAAATCTTCCATCAGATTAAGGATGCCGGACTCACCGGTAAACTTTTTGCCAAAGGCAGACAAACTCATACTATTCGCCTTGAAGAAAGAAACGTGGATACAGTATACATCGCATTCCCACTGTGCGGGGGCGAGTCATTAAAGCCGAAGTTTAACACTTTGGTTAAGAATTAAGGAGTGCACCAAGCTAAAGCGTAAAATTGCTTATAAATTCACCTGACCAATTAGTAGAAAATCGTTGCACAAATCTGGGGCTTCAGGCGTCGGAAGTGAGTGAAATATGCACAAATAACCGAATGAGATCTCATTTGAGCGATGTTAGATAAAAAAAGAATGGAAAAAAGGGTTTTTAGTCTATTGACTTTTATAACCTATTGATAAATAAAGGTTTATTTTTACTGGTTAAAAAATGATCAATCTAGGGTGTTTGTACGAATTATGACGGTTTGAGGGCATTTTAATATCATAATCCACAAAGTTATCCACAGATAATGTGGAAAACGGGCGCTAGCCCAGATGTTTCCGTGGGATGCCTATTTTGGTGCTTTAGAACGCCAATAATTTAACGGAGATTGCAATCACAACCGTCATAAAAATAGGCTTGATCAGATGTGCGCCCTTGGCAATGGCCAGGTGGGCTCCTAACCAGGCTCCAATCAGTAGGAAGCTGCCCATTAACAAGCCGATCAACCAGTCTACATGCCCAAGCAAGGCAAAGGTAATCAGTGAAGTTACGTTACTGACAAAATTCATTGCTCGGGCAACCCCGGAAGCCTGCAACAAGGATTGCTTGTAGAGAAGCAGATTAGAGACCACCCAGAAAGAGCCTGTGCCCGGCCCTGCTATGCCATCGTAAAACCCGATGCCGAATCCTTGGCTGCCTCGGACGGCTGCTGGCCTTGTGAGAGCCGGACGGTCCTGGTCCAGTGACGAATAGTTTTGGAATAGCATGTAAACCGCGACGGCAATGATGATCACTGGCAGAAGTTGATCCAGAATTTCCATATGAATCAAGGTGGCTGCAACCGTCCCTAGGGCTGCACCAGACAGGGTGGCCACCGTCAGTAATTTCCAATGCATCGGGTTAAAAATGCCTTTGCGGATAAACACCAGTGTGGCAGTAAACGACCCAAAAGAGGCGCAGAGTTTATTGGTACCGAGGGCCAAATGAGCCGGTAAGCCGGACATCAATAAGGCTGGTATGGTGATCAATCCGCCACCACCTGCAATGGCATCAATAAATCCGGCACTGAAGGCAGCAAGTAATAATAAAAGCAGGGTGGGCCAGGAGGGCAGAGTACTGGCAAGTTCGTTTAAAACATCCAACAAGAGTGCTGTTCCTTGAAGATCACAAAACAGCACTCTATCAGATTTTATTAAGATCGTATCCTATTCTCTTGCTTGCGTTTTTTGGCAATAAGAGCCACTCCCAACACCATCAAAAACATGCCTAGGGACAGGTAAGGATGGCGAATACTGGCGGATACCACCGAAAGGCTGGAACGCGTAACAGACAGTACCGTCGGATGGTGTTGTATCCAGGCCACCAATGATGGTGAATGCTGATAATAAGTTGAAATCAGCCAGTCGCCACCCGGCAAGGTGCGTAAGACCGTGTCTCTGAATTGTCTCAGTGTTGACAGGTTTTGATGTCCGGGTTCGTACACGGCAGAGGCAATGAAGCACCGGCTATCGCCTCCACTGCTGTCGGATTCTGTAGTGTTGTTGCTGGTGGTTGAGGCAATGCGCGCAATGATGGCTCCGTTCACCTGGTTGTCCAAGTCGTGTTCGCTGCCGTCTTCAATCACAATGCTGGCGGAGTTGCTGGCCACCTGAACATTATTCGCTTCCTCTGCGTTCTGCCATTGATTGTTAGTGCTGGCCAGATATATGTCGTTGATCTTGCCATCACTGGCATTTGCCAAGGTTATGGATATTTCACTGGCTTCTGCAGCGGTAATAGGTAAATCGGTGATACGTACTTGTTGCACCAACTGCACGGACACATTATCTGTGCTGTCAAAGCTGCTGTTATCCAGTGCCTGAATACTGCTTAAGGTGCCGTTCGATGATGAGACATTGAGCGCCAGACTTTGTTGGTCCACCAGGGTCATGGTGCCAGGTTCGCCATTGTCTATGGTCAGGGTGAATTGGCGGCTGTCGACCTGGGCACTGTCGGTGGGTTGGAAGTTAATCAGAAACGTATACAAACCAATTGTGGTTGGTGTGCCTGAAATCATTCCGGACGATGAAAGAAACAACCCGAAGGGCAGATCACCATCAATCAGGCTAAAACTTCCACTGGCGGTCGCGGTCAGTTGTAATGAAACCTGGGACCCAACACTGATGGTGGGTAGGCGCTCTGTTAACCAGTAATTTTCGTTGTCGTCGGCGGTCGAAACCAGCGTGCTGCTGTACGTTGAGTACTCGGTGGCTTGGTTGCCACTGGCTGGGTCAATGTAGTCGTAGCTTCCTCTCAGCCGGTAGTAATATTTTTGTTCGGGATCGATGGTGTCCTGGTAAACACTGTTTGGCGGGGTAATGGTGGCAATTTCCTGAAACACTTGGCCAGGAACCCCACGCTCCAAAGTAACTAAGTCGGCGTTTTGAGGCGAGGTCCAGGATAGTGTGATCCGGTTTTCGCTTCGTTCGTAAGCAACGTTGCTTGGTGCTGCAATGGTACGTTTAATAAAAATCTGGTTGGATGCTGATGCGCCTTGATAAACTCGGAATACACCGGATTTACTGTTTGCCGGTAAGCTCAGATCTATTTGTTGGCTGGTATGAGCCTGGAAGGTGGTGATGTCGCTGTAGGATTCACCGGACGTCAGGAATTCAGTGTATCGTACCCGATCTACACCAGTCAGATCGTAGCCAAACAGTTGGTAGCTGCCTGAATTTGCCTGAGCCCTGAATAAGGTTAAAGGGGTGGTTTGTGCTGCTGTTAAGGTGTCGTGAGCATCCACTATACCAGGCATCAGGATCTGCCATTCCAACGCCTCTACCGAGCGGGCAGATTCCAGCACTCTGGCTTTGGTTAAAATGTCTAACGCGTTTTGCTCTGTTCCCAGTTCGGCCATCAATAGCGCTGCGACACCTGCCACAATAGGGGAAGCCATGGACGTACCGGTCGAGTTAGCATATTGGCCGTTGTCCCAAGTGCTGTAGAGGTTTACTCCGGGGGCGGCGAGATCGACGGAGCTGAGGCCGTAGTTACTGCCGGAGTACAGGTCGTCCGTCAGGTTTGCGTTGGCAATCGACATCAGGTTGTCGTAGGACGTTCGTAAATTTGCTGGGTAGACAGAGGTTATGTCGTTGTTGGAATTGAAATTACCGGCGGCGGCGACCACCAGAATTCCGGCTTGGTTCGCCTGTTCAATTGCTGATTCAATCGCGCTGCTGTAATTACTGATGGTCAGCGAGGTGTTGATGATGTCCGCCCCATTGTTAACTGCGTAGTTAATCCCGGCGGCGACATCGCTGGTGGAGCCGGAGCCATTATCCCCGAGGCTCTTAACAATCATCAGTTCTGCGTTCCAGCAGACACCTGTGACACCCACTTCATTGTTACCGACAGCGGCCAATAGACCGGCTACATGACTGCCGTGACCAAAGTTATCCTGAATTTGATCGGCTGAGCAGTCGTTGCGAACGCAAGCCCCGTTCACATCATCGACGTAGCCGTTATTATCATCGTCTATGCCATTTCCACCGATTTCATCGGCGTTTATCCAAAGATTTTCGGCCAAGTCCGGATGGCTGTCATCGACCCCGGTATCGACAATGGCCACCACCACAGAGCGGCAATCGGTCCGAATGTCCCAGGCTTCTTCACTGTTGATCTGTTGGTGGTGGCTGACATTGAAGGAGTTGTCCTGATAGGTGGGATCGTTGGGTATCAAGTTCAATGTTGCCGGATAATTCTGCTCTGCACTTAACACCGCAGGATGTTGTCGGGTGGCTAACAGCAGTGCCTCAACGGAATGGCCCTCAGGCGGTATTAACGTCGCTTGCCAATGTTGACCCACACGGAGTATTTGTGTGGGTTTCACCAACTGATGACCGACCTGAAGTGTGACATGCGCCGGATTCTCTGAAAACAATGCGACGACGGAATGAATAGGTTCCGTAAGGGGAGCAGGGGTTGCATTTGAGAGAGTCGTTTTTTCTTCTGAATAGGTTGTCAGAGAAAAGAGCAGGCCAAAGATAAAACTGAGGGCGGTGATTACATTGGGGCGGTCGGGGGTCATAGAGCTATTCGTGTTCGATGCCATACGATGAAAGTCCAGTTTTCAGTTAATTTCCATGAATCGGAATAAGACTAATAGGATTAAAGGGGTTCTTTAACTGTAGTTCATTTTTGACGAAGTGATGTCTTTAAAACGACAGAACCGCCTTTCGGCGGTTCTGATTGAGGGTGTTATTGAGCGGGTTAATGCTCAGTATTGAAACAACACCTAGTTTTGAACGGTCACGTCAGTGGACGACAGCAGATCTTCGAAGGAGAAGGTCATTTGTCCGGCTGTCATGGTGAATGGATGTAAGCAGTATTCGCCAGTGCCCACTTCTTCGAAGCCGGTTGGTACCGTTTCGTACTGGTCTGTGGTGTCGTCTACTACGCCGTCCAGATCGTCACATACCTGCATTTGATTCACATCATCCCAGGTACAGGTCCAGTTCTCGTAGATACCCACTTCGAATTGCTCTACGACACCATCGCCGTTCAGGTCGTCGCCTTCCACCGTGTCGTTAATGCCATCCTGATCTGTGTCGGACAGGAAGTAGCTGTGGTTCCAGGTGCCGCCAACCCAGGTTGAGTTTGCTTCATCCCAGATGAACTTGGTGAATACACCAGAGAAGTTCTCGGTAACGGCGCTGCAGTTTTCGCCATTGGTAGTCGCTGCCGGTTGAGCCATTAAGCCAGCGGCCACAGCGGCCTGGGTTGCCATGATAGATTCAGTCACGTCAGGAACAATGTCTGCCGGAACGGTAGGAACCGTACCTGCAACGTCGTTCTCTTCAAACATGAACAGGAATTCAATCAAGGTACCATTAATGGTGGTGCCTCCAGTGATGCTAGGAGCGGCGACCTGATCCAGGCGATTCGCGTCGTCAGCAAAGGTGGTGGTGCCAGATTCGGTTTCGAAATCCAGGAAGGTAGCTTGTTCAAAGCCTTCCAGCGTTTCGAATTCTTGGGTATGAACATTGGCATAGCCATTACCATCACCCCAGTTCAGAGTGACATTGCCTCCTTCAACCGTGACGTCCAGATCATCGAACTGGAAAGGTACAGTGACTAGGCCACCTTCGACATCAATACCAGGACCGTCCTGACTGTATTCTTCGTACTCGGCAATCAATTCACCAAGATTGAGTACATTGCTATTGGTGCCAGACTGGTATTCTTGAAGCAAGGTTGCCGGGCCAGAGAAGCGCTCAACACAGATTTCAGGCGCGGTAGGGTCCGGATTCGTGGTGCCATCTCCGCCATCGAAACAGCCCGTCTCGTTGGCCGGGTCATCCCACCACCACACCGGAGTCTCACCTGTGCCACCGTCGGATTGTCTCAATACGGTCACGTGGTTGGTTTCACCCAGCCAGTGCATCATGATTTCCCGTGCCAGTTCTTCATGATCGCCGTTTACATCCACTGGGAACTCGTCAAACGCTGTGGTGGCATCACTGGAACCGCTATTAAAGAAGGCATCGGTTTCTGCAATGAACGTCGGCATGCCCACCAAGTGCATACCTATGACAGGTTGATCGGTCATTTCCAGCAAGTCAGCGATGGTTTGAGTGCCTACCACATCCGGATCAAGATCGATCTCAACATTGTTCTCATCCAGCACGACGTTATTAAGCAGTTGCAGGGTGATTGGTGTTGCTGCAGTCCAGGTCGCGTGAATTAAATTTAACTCAACATTATTTGCTCCCGATGTCAGCGTCACAAATGAAGAGGTAGCTGAAATAGGCACCGTTTCTTCACTTGGTGTGGCAGTGTCAAATTGATGTGCTTCAATCCGGTAGCGGCCAGGGATCAGGTTAATAGATACTGAAGGGGAACCAGCCGTTAGCACTGAGGGTTCGCCAATGGCCGGCTCGTCTTCCGGCATACAAGCCCAGTCAAAGAAGCCGCTTTCCTGAAGACACTGAGCGGACAGTTGCACCACTTCCACTGCTTCTTCAATGCTGCCCGCTTCGGAAGGGTAGAAGGCCACCGTAATGGCTTGAGCATTAGCATCAATAGCAGCGGCTTGTGCAGACTGCGGGAAGGCGGCTGAAATATTCACACTGGCGGTGTTCGCAACCCCATCGGAAGAGGCACCGGCCGAGGAACCGACAGGGTCAGACCCGGAGCCTGATCCGCCGCCACAGCCCGTAACCAACCATGCGGATGCAATACAAGTAGCAAGTAATTTGGTTTTCATGTTTTTTTCTCCTTTGAGATGCCGCCCTCCGGCGGCACCTTTTTATTTGCTAGTAGTTTTTCTAGTTTCTTCGTTAGTTTTATTGAACGATTACGGTGGTATCACTCGGCTCACTGAAGACGTCGATTACGACAGTAGCTTCGGTTGATTTGGTTGCTTCCTCACCTTCCGGACCATCACTGACCGTAACGGTTGCCTGATACGTGCCTTCAGGTAAGGTGCCCGGGTCAATGGTCAAGGTGTCGCCTTCCTGAGTGATTGGTGTCGTCAGATTGTCACCGGTCACCTCCCACTCAATAATCAACTGATCAACAGGGGTAGCGTCATCTTCGGTGACGGCAACCACGATGATCTGTTCAGCGTTATTTCCTTGCTCATCGGTCAGGACGGTTTTGTTGTCCGGAACTTGTACAACCGGCGGTTGATGTTCACGAACCCGGTAGGTGCGGGACACCATAGTTTCGTTGTTAGCCGAGTCAGTAACGGTGACGGATACAGAGTAGGTTCCTGCTGTCAAAGTACCGGACGGAATCAACAATTCACGGGTAGTGTCGGTAATCGGTGAACCAGAACCATCGCTGGCTTGTAGCGACCAGCTGAAGGTGAGGTTTTCCGGTAAGGTGAAGTCATCACTCACAAAGGCTTTGAATTGAATGTTTCGAATGTTACCTGCGCCTGCATCCAATGCAGATACAGGAACCGAGTAGATACTGCCAACGCTTGGTGCAAGATCTTCCTGGACATTCAAGGTCATGGAGGCTGTCTTCGAGGCAGGGTCTCCAGCAGTTGGTACATCGGTAATGACCACAGAGATAGGTAATTGTCCGGCAGAACTGGTGGTGACCTGACACTGGTTAGTGGTGCTGGCAGTGTCACAGCCTGTCCACTGATAGGTCAGCGGGTTCGCGTCCGGATCAAAGGCCTGTGCGGTGATGGTGACAATGTCGCCATTACGCGCATTAACTACGCCGCCCCGACCAATGATAATGCCATTTGCAGTGCCGCCTAAGGCTCCATTCACGCGGAAGGCATTGAAAATAGGTGGTTTGTTGCCTACTGGGTCGACAATGATACTGACACTGTTGCTGCCAGTTGCACCGAGATCATCAGTCGCTGTGAAGGTCAGGGTGTTTTCGCCTACCGTATCAGCGGTGTAGGTGAACGGAGCACCCACCGTCGTTGGTTTGGTACAGGTTCCGCCTTCACAGGTGGTTGCATTGATGTCGGTTATTTCACCATCAAAGTCCCAGGCAAACACGTCAACATTAACGGTATTACCATTGATCATACGAATCGGCGCGCCAGCCCATACTTCCGGAGCTGCGTTTTCCAGTTCAATGTTCACGGTTTGATTACCATCGTCGTCGTAGTTGGCTGCAGCTACATTGAACTCCTGGCCAGCGACGTAGATGATGCCGTCTTGTTCACAAGGCGCGCCAAAGGTGTAGTTGCCTTGCTGGTTAGTGTTACCCCAGTTGAAGAATTGGTTGGAAGCGTTAAACTCGAACCAGAAGAACGGTGCGACGGTGCCGTCGGCTTTGGTAATGGTGCCGGAAACTTTACACTGCAGCGGGTTTTCCAGCTCGGCGTCAAAGACCAGTTTAGTGTCGCAATTTTCATCTTCTTCCGGAACTGCGGCGGTTGGGGTTAGTACCTCATAACTGCTGGTACGCCAGTTCCATACTTGATAGGTATAGGTTGATGGTTCTGCATTGCCAGAGAGGATACTGCTGAAGTCCAGATCGCCTTGGTCAATATAGGCCCATTCCCAACCGGTAGGGGATTGAATTTCCAGATTGCCATTGAAGGGCTCAAGATTAGTACTGTCGTTACCATCGAAGTGGACTTCACCCATCAAACATAAGGTTTGAGCGTCTACGACCGGGCGAATAGGCCAATCAAGGTTAACCCACTTGATCCATTCGTTCCCTTCGGTGACGGTAATTTGTACGAACAAGTCAGGGGTTGCGTCCGGATCTGGTGGAATGACGCCATCATACAGCTGGTAGTCTTCCTCGGCGGCTTCGCTCAGTACCACCAGGGTCCCGTTACCGGCAAATCGCCAGCCATTACGGTATATGTAGATAGGAACCTGAATGCCGGTAGTGTCAGCATCGGTATCTTCCGTGATGGTGTCATAGCTTTCGAGAGGTACGTTCAGTGTCATGACGGCTGCATCGCCTTCGGCAGCAGCGGTTGCGCCGTCAGTGGTACCACAACCACTGTCGATGGACAGGTTATCACCGTCCTGGTTTTCCAGTTTCACCTGGCTAAATACGGACGATACCAAACGATAGGTTTCATCACTGGTGGTGCCGTCGAGGTTAATACCACTGCCACCTGCTGAATCATCGCCGGTACCTTGGAAAGTACCCGGGAAGGACTGTACGTCGGTTTGATCATTTGGATCAAAGTAGGCGACGCGAGCCGTGACTGCGGTGGTTTCGGAAGGCACACAGTCTTCCGGAATTTCCATGTCCA
The DNA here is from genome assembly GCA_041590855.1 of Pseudomonadales bacterium. GTDB lineage: Bacteria > Pseudomonadota > Gammaproteobacteria > Pseudomonadales > Litoribrevibacteraceae > Litoribrevibacter. The sequence continues at coordinate 6,327 of JBFHTA010000054.1, read as the reverse complement.
GAAGGGTGCTGCTGTCGGCCGATGCACGTGCATCGGCAAATTGCTGGCCAGCCACTGCGGCGACTTCGCCATTACTGTATTTGATCAGACCAAGGCGGAAGGTTCGTTCGCCCGACGCCGTGATGGCCAACTGGTCCCGGCTTTGGGTAACTACGGTTTCTTGTCCGAGCAGTGAGCGCAAGTTCAGTGTCGCGCCGTTTTCAAAACCGGAGGTGAAGACTTTTTCACCGACGATGTATCCGTCTTTCTGAATGGTGACTTCAACTCGGCTCAGCACACTGGTTTCGGAGTTGGAAACATCCGGCAGGTTAACATTGAACTGACCGTTAGCGTCGGATTGGGTTCTTGCGCTGAACATGGTGGCACCGGTTTGATCCAGCCCCAAAATGGTAATGGTGGCCGATTCAATGGCAATGCCGGAGCTGCTTACCGCAGCAGTGTTGGTTTGGGCAGAAGATCCGGTCACAGTACCACTGACGACCATGTCTTCATACACCTGAACCGTAGGATCAGGCTCAGGCTCATTATCGAGCACTACTTGAGTGAGATCGGCGTCCGGGTTGGTACCCCGCTCAGTAATGGCTGCTGTGGTTGAATCGTCCAAAAATGTATTCAGCGTGGCGGCTGTCTGCGTGGCCAATAGATTGTTGGCAATGATGGCAATCGATAGATCACTGCTGATTCTATCCAGAGTGACTCCGTCGCCATCGGCGTCGCTTAAATCAGAAAGCAGCACGAACGGAGTGGTAAAGGTCGCGCTGTTTTGTGCTGTATTTAACGCGCTCAATGTCCCTGCGGCTTGAATTGCCGACGCGGTTAATGTGCCGTTGAAGTCGGCTGTGATCACCGGAAAGGCTCCGTTTTCGATATTTTCAGTCGGATCGCCGGTAACAGTGATTTGATAGAAGCCTGCGTTCAGTCCTGAACTTGAGACGGTGGCTTGGGTTGCTGCCGGAGTGCTCAGAATGGTGCCGTTAGCATCCACATAAAATACAAAGAACTCGGTCAGGTTCGCCACAGCTGCGGCGTAAGCAGGATTAAACAAGAAGTTTTTTAAGGTTCGGTCAATTTGTGTCGCGGTGGCAACGGTAGCGACGCTCGGGTCGCAACTACTGGTTACGTTGCTGTTATCTACACATACGGTGAAGGTGGTTGCTGATGTGCCACTGGTTCCTGATCCGGATGAACGTGAGCTTGAACTTTTGTCGTTGTCGCATCCTTGGATGAGGAGGGTAGAGGCGGCTAGCATTAAGGGCAATATTGGTTTCCTGAGCATTCCTGTCACTCCCTAAATAGCCTGGAATAGCTTCTATCTGTCTTGTTTTGTGTTCACGTACTAGCTCTGCAGTTAGTTACTAAAACAAGGGTTGAATTTTCAGTATAGAAAGGGAGAGAAGGGGTAAATCTTGACTGATTGGTTTATGTTTGTTGGTGGGATTTTTTTAAAATAAAAAGATCATATATTTCAGTGAGTTGTCGTTTGATAATTCTTTGTGTGAGATAAGTCTAATAAAATAATGGGAGATATCTCACATGATTTTAGGTGTAAATCCTAAAGATTGGCAGGGAACTAAGAAGGCTAAATGTGAACGGTTAGCGAAGAGAACAGGTCTCTTCGCTTGAGGAAAAATGAGAGGGAATCAGTCGATTTTGAACTTATTGATGATCTGATTCATGTTGACCACAATATCCCTGAGCTCTTCACTGGAATGTGCTGTAGACTCGGCTGCCGAAGCCACATGATCGGACAGTTGGCTGATGGATGTGATGCTTTCATCGATGCTCTGCGCGGCGGTGGCTTGTTCTTCGGTAGAATGTGCAATTTGCTGGTTGGTTTCCGCAATGGCAGAGACTGCTTGAACCGTTGCCTGAATGGTATCGTTGGCTTTTTGGGATTCTTCGTAAGAACTGGTCACTTCCTGTTTACTGCGTTCCATCTGATCTACTGCCTCTTTCACGCCTTTTTGCAGGGCTTCGATCATCGCCTGAATTTCATTGGTTGAGTCTCCGGTTTTTTGAGCGAGCGCCCGAACTTCATCGGCGACCACGGCGAAGCCGCGACCTTGCTCACCGGCACGGGCTGCTTCAATGGCGGCATTTAAGGCTAACAGGTTGGTTTGTTCGGCAATGCCTCGAATGACATCCAATACCGAGCCAATGGCGTGGCTGTTTTTCTCCACTTCGCTGATCGAACGGACGGTGTTTTCCACTTGATCAGATAACTGTGAAATATTCTGAGCGGTCGTATTGATGATGGATTCGGTCTGCTCGCAATGTCGGGTAGCGTCTCCGGACTGGTTGACCGCTTCTTCAGTATGATCGTTGATGCCTTGAATGGTGATGGCCATTTCGTTACTGGCAGCTGCCACCATTTCAGATTGTTTCCTTAGTTCTTCCACAACATGCAGATTTTTATCGCTGAGCTCTTTACTTTCGTCGGAGGCCGACGCCAATAAATCCGACTCTTTGGTGAGTTGTTGAATGATGGTTTGGAAGGTGGTCAACATGCTGTTCAGGGCAAAGGCAATGTCGCTGATCTCATCCCGACTGTCGACTTTGATGCGATGGGTCAGGTCGGATTCTTTTTCAACCCGTTTCACTTGGGCTGTCAGTTGGCGGATAGGGCGGGTGACGGATTTAGCCACTAACACCCCAATCACAATACTGATGGCTGATGCGATGAAAAAAATGTAAACCATCTTGGTTTGCATGCCGGTGGCGTCGGTAATGTTTTGCTGACTTTCGGCTTTTACTTCGGCCACCGCTTCTTCTACTTTCAATCCGGCATTAAACACGCCTTCACTGGCGTCTTTAACCGAGACAGCGGCTTGTTCCAGAATAGTTTCAAACATGGCGTTCATGGCACTGCTGTGGCTTTGGGATTCACCCACTTTAGATTGAATTAACCGGGCTTCGGCACCTTCCTTATTCAGATCAATGGCTTCCTGAATGGTGGTGTTGAAGTCTTCGAGATAAATGGTGACGACATCGGCTGCTTCGCCTAACTCTTCATCCAGAGAGATGATTTTCTCGAGATCGGTGCGCAGGTTCTGTTCAGCAAGGTTGGCTTCTTCGATGGAACGACTGTCGGTGGTGATGGTGGATTCCAGACGCCACATCAAGTATCGGGAGTAATGAGCGTAGGCACTGAGGGTGACAGCTTGCAGCTCCATTTTTTCTTTTTGCTGGCCAAGTAAATTCTTTTGCTCATTAACCGCCAATACCTGGTTGTCGAGAAACTCATTGGTGTGCTCAATGCGCGAGACAACCTGATCCATTTGGGTAATTAACCAGGCAAAGCTGAGTAAAAGAATGACCAGGAAAGCAAGGTTCATGAATTGGGATTTTATAAAGATGGATATACGCATACTGCTTCTCTCTGTGTCTGAAACCTTCTTTAGATTAGAAATGCTTTACTGTTATCGGCCGCTGGCTTAATTTAATAATAGTTAGGAAGCTCTGAATAAGTAGTTCGGTAATATGATCTGCTGATTCGGAGCTTTCTTCGTTCACCAAGACGCGTTTCCCGGTAGATGCGCATAGCCTGTGTTGATTGAGGTAGTTGTTGTGTATTTGATTAAAGGCGCCGAAGTATATGCCCCGAAATATTTGGGTCAACAAGATGTGTTGATTGCCGGGGGCAAGATTGTTGCAGTGGCTGATAACATCAGTGGCGAAATGTCCTCGGTACCGCTTACTGTGGTTGATGGTACTGGTAAATGTCTGGCTCCTGGGCTGGTGGATTCTTTGGTGCACATCATCGGGGGTGGCGGGGAAGGCGGTTTTACTACGCGAACGCCGGAAATGCATTTGTCTGATGCCGTTCGTGCCGGCGTGACTACCCTGGTGGGCGTGTTGGGTACGGATTCTGTGACCCGTACGCTGACCAACTTACTGGCAAAAGCGCACGCCCTGGAAGAGGAAGGGCTGACACTATATTGCCACACCGGCTCGTATCAGACGCCAGCCCGGACCTTGTTCGATGCGATCGATAAAGACATCATTCTGATAGATAAATTTATTGGTGTCGGTGAGGTTGCTATTTCGGATCATCGTTCCAGCCAACCCAGTATCCAGGAACTGGCTCGATTGGCAGCGCAAGCGCGTGTGGGCGGAATGCTGTCGGGAAAAGCTGGCATTGTGTCTGTGCACGTTGGGGATGCGGATACTTGCCTGCAACCCTTGTTGGATGTGGTGAGTCAGACGGATATTCCGATTACCCAGTTTTATCCGACGCATATAAACCGCACACGTACTTTATTAGAGGCCGGAAAAGAGTACGCCCGATTGGGTGGCTACCTCGATCTGACCGCCAGCACCACGCCTGAAATACTGGCCGCCGGAGAAGTAAAATGTGCTGAGGCTTTGGCGGAGTTACTGGACGCGGGAATTCCCGCATCTCAAATTACCTTCAGTTCTGATGGGTTTGCCAGCTTGCCGGACTTTGATGAACAAGGGCGACTGCGAGGGCTAAAGGTCGGTACTTTGACCAGCGTGCTCTCTGAAGTGCGAGATGCCGTAAACGACCACAGTGTTTCGATGGAAGCGGCATTAACTGTGGTAACTCAAACTCCGGCGGATATCTTGAATTTACCGCAGAAGGGACGGATCAAAACCGGTGTCGACGCCGACCTGATATTGCTGGATGCTGCTACGCTTAGCTTAGACTCGGTGTTTGCCAAAGGTCAGCGATTGATGGAGGATGGCCAGGTATTGAGGTTCGGAGTGTTTGAAGAAACATCTTCAAACTGATCTTGTTTGTATTGGCTAAGGAAAGAACTTTGTTTTATGTCTGAAACCACGTCCCAGAGCACGAATGCGTCTTTTCCGGTCGCACCAGGAGAACTTAGACAGTACGTGATCCTTTTGTTACCAGGGTTTTCTAATCTGGTTTTAGGGTCTGCGACTGCGCCTGTGATGGCCACTAATAGTATTCTGGGGGAAGATCAATACCTGTTACGTTATGTTGGCTTTGAAACGACCAAGGTTCAGGCTGAAGCGGGTAACTGGGTGGACGTGACGCCGGTTTCCGACATTGAAAAAGGGTACGGTTTGTTAATTTGCGGTGGTTCTCCTGTGTCATATCAGCCAAACCCGAAACTGGCCCAATGGGTACGGGAAAACAGCTACCGCTTCGGGATGGTGGCCGGATTAGCCACTGGTGGGCTGGTAATGGCAGAAGCCGGAGTGTTGGTTAATCACCGTGCGGCCATCCATTGGTGGAATGATGCCTTTCTGTTTGAGCAGTTCCCCAATATTCGCATAGTAGAAGACAGTTTTGTGGTGGATCGCACCCGCGCGACCACTCGTGGTGGCACATCGGCCATGGATATGATGACGATGTTATTGGCTCGCGATCATGGTGCCGAACTGGCTGAGTCACTGGCTCAGCACTTTATTCGGGCCCGTATTGGTGGGACCACCAAAACGCACCGTAAACTATTAACCGAACAACAAAGAGAAGAACAACCTAAGCTGCAAAGTGCCATCGAGCTTATGGAAAGCAATATCGAAGAACCGCTCTCCACCGATGACATCGCAGGTCATATTGGAATATCCCGCCGACAGCTGGAACGTTTATTCAAGAAGTATCTGGATTCGGTACCGTCAAAGTACTATCAGCAAATCCGATTGGAAAGGGCCAGAAATCTATTGCATCAATCCAGCCTCAGTATCATGGAAATTGCACTGCAGTGTGGTTACTCTTCCGGTGCGCATCTCAGTACCAGCTACCGAAATAATTATGGCATGACGCCGAGCGAAGAGCGCCGTCGTAAGGCACAGTTTCAGTAAACAGCCCTCGTGACTAACACGCAATCTCCAGTTCGCGCATTTTGGGCAATTTAAACGCAGGCTCATCCAACACGGGGATGGGGTTTAGTTGCTTTTCAAGTTGTATGGACAACGCCATGGCTTTATCCAACTCCGGGTACAAACGCCATAATGGCAGTTCTTCGATGTACATTTCCCGAATGTCGGAGAACAAATGTGAAGTAAGGTTTGGATAAAATCTGCGATTTTGAGTTTTAAGGTCGTTCAACGCCTTTCGTACGCCATACCAGGTCAGGGCCTTTTGATTCATTACCGCATCAATGCGTTCAACGGCCTGAAGTAATTCGCGTTCTAGTTCATCCATGGTCATTGGAAATCCTGTTCTTGGGTTGTGATGTGATTAACTCTGATAATGTTTGTTCTTGTTGTTCTTGTTGTTCTTGTTGTTCTTGTTGTTCTTGTTGTTCTTGTTGTTCTTGTTGTTCTTGTTGTTCTTGTTGTTCTTGTTGTTCTTGTTGTTCTTGTTGCTGATTTTTTAAACTCTTCCGTCTTCCG
>JBFHTA010000053.1:0-17083 GCA_041590855.1 Pseudomonadales bacterium | reverse complement strand
TCGGAAAAGATCACGATGTAACTCTCAACCAGATCATCGTCGTTTTTAATGGCCGACACACCCACCCAGGCAGGGAAAGGTTCACCATTTTTCTTACGATGCCAAACTTCTCCTTGCCAATAGCCGGTTCGGGAAACACTGTCCAACAAGGTGTGGTAGAACTGCTCGGTCTGTTGTTCAGTACATAAGAATGCCAGGTTTTTCCCCAGCATATCTTGATCTTCATAGCCGGTTACAACACGGAATGCCCGATTCATTCGGACTATGTCCCCATCCATATCTGTAATCAGGATCGCTTCATTACTGCTTTCAAACACTTCGGCCGCAAGTTTGAGTTCCGCCTGGCTCTTACGACGCTTGGTTACATCCCGACAACTTCCCAACAAACCTTCAAAGTTATGGTCTTCATCCCACAACAAACCAATTTTCACTTCCAGCGAAACATAATGGCCGTCCTGATGAAGTGCCATGACCTCCACAATGTGCTCGCCCGTTTCATCACGATAGCTTTCTGCATTAATTTCTCCGGCCATTACAGCTCTTAAAGGCTCGGCAATTTCCTGCTCGATTCTAGCGAACTGATCCTCAGCCAAAAACGCACGCACCCCCTGATGCAACAAGTCTTCTTGTTTATAGCCGAGGACTTGTTCGATGGACGGGCTGACGTATTTGAAATGAAACTCAGGGTCCATCACCCACACCAGGTCACGTATGTTCTCAGCCAACACTTCGAGGTAACGTTCGTGTTTATCAACCTTGGTTCGTGCTTCCAGTAATTCGGTAATGTCTCGCCCAATACCAATGTAGCGTTGCACTTTATTGTTTTCATCGCGTGTAAATGGCGTATCCCGGAACAAATAGCTGTGCCATTTGCCATTCTTGTGCTGCAACCTCAGCACGGTTTCACAAACCTTGCCATTCTCCAGATTTCGGAATCTGGGCAGTTCACTCTTCATCAAGAGCTTGTCTTCGGGATGCAAAAGCTTCTGCCAATAGCGATTCCCCATCTGCTCGATTTCTTTATGGCTGTACCCAAGACGAAGTCCGATCTCGTGATTTACAAAGACGTTTGAGTGAGAGGAAAAGTCATTCACATAGACGACATCCGGCACAGAATGCACCACCCGCTGCCAGAACTGTTCGCGCTCAGCGGCTTTTTCCTGGGCGCATTTCAAGGCCGATACATCGAGCAAGCTCAGCAGAATACTGCCCAGCATTTTCTCAGAAGAGGCATTCCCACTGTCCGACAGCGTCGGTTGAACTCGACTGACGGTCACTTGAACGGAAATGGCTTTACCGGTAACACTAGAGAGAGAAAGAATTGGCTCCGTTCGTTCATTACTTTCCAACAACAAAGCCAAAATCGAATTCCATACACTACTGTCAGGATGAAATACCGTTTTCTTCAGGTGTTTAACGGCGGTCATTTCGTCAATGGTATCAAGCAATCGGCAAGCAGACTCATTGACTTCAGTAATCAGAATACCGTCAATCATGGACCGGAACTGCCAGGCGTTGCGATCACGCCAACGAGAAAAAGATTCTTTTGAATCGACCACCCCGGAATGAAGCAGCTCACCCAGCTCATTGAGATCCACCATCGCCAAAGCTACACCCGCTCCTTCAAACGTTGAACGATAATGATTTTGACTGGTAATGAGCTGTTCATGAATACGGTGCTGATTAGTGACATCTTTTAAAATCCAAACCACTACCTGACTGTTGTCTTCCAAAGACAACATTTGATGGGCCGGCTCAACCCAACGGGACACCACCAGATTATCTATACTCAGTTCGGAATCAACGTCTAGCTGCTCTCCATTAAGTAAGTGTTCACTCCAGCGAGAGAGTTTATCCCAAAAGGCGGTTGGCCCTTGCCGTTCCAGCTGCTCTGAGATACCTGAGTGAGGATTCAATTTCAGCAACGAGTAAAAGGTTGAATTAGCAAACATCACTTCGCCATCCTGACCAATCACCACTACCGCATCTGAAATCGACGAAAAGATTAAATCCCCCCGAAATGCCAACTCACGATTCTGCTGTTGCAACGTTTTATTTTGGCGTCTTGCGGTACTCAGATACCAAATCAAACTGACGCCGCCAAATAAATAGAAGAAGGCCACCAGCGCTGAAGGAGCCATCGCATTACGATAGTATCGACTGGTCTGTGCCGTATTGATGTAGCCGGTTAATTCAAGCCTGCTATCACCCAATTTAACCGTCCAAACGTTTTTTTTCTGACCTTCTTTTAACACCGGTAAAACGTCTGTCCAGACATTTTTCTTTCGGGTCACATCCCAAAGTTCATAATTCGCATGCGGATTATCGTTTTTGGACAAGACCTTCTTCAGCCAATCGAGCTCCAGCAGAATTACTAAATACCCTTGATTGCCCTCTCGGCGATGAAACAAGAAACCAGACTCTTCCCCATGTAAACGAAAACCGGTTATCGGAGTTTTATTTGTGAATTCAAAAGCGACATCGGCGCTTGCGCCGCCTGACTTGGTTAAAGGCTCACCGGTCTCCTTCAGCACATGTCCACTGATATCCACCAACGCAACCGAATTTATCCAGGGTGAGAGCTTGGTTAACATCAAAAAGAAATCATCAAGCTCGGTGGGCGATTCAAAGGGTTGATCGTAATGCTGCGCGAGTACCCGCTCCAAAGGAAGAATCTGGGTATTGAAATATTCCTGATAGAGAGATACCCGACTTTTAATCATCCGGGACATCAGAGACTGATGGTAGCTGTGATCTTTCCACATTTGCCAGCCCATCACGCCGACCAGATAAAGAAAGGCAACAACAAACAAAATGACCGGATAAACGGGCACTGATTTAGATCGACTTGCAGCCGGATCAGGAGTTAACTTTTTCGACGAAGAATGCTGCACAGACGATCCAACAAAACAATGAACACAACAAGTCAGAAATTATAATTAGAATTCTCGCTGTATAATAAAACATCAGCACGCTCAGGCCAACTTAAGAAAGTGACTAACCCTATTGAAAACACTCGCCTTAATTTTTCAGTATGGGTTTAACGTACCCACCGGTTGAACTATTATTGTCACCCTATTGGGAGCAGATGCATTCGTACTCTTTTGTTTCCTACTCCATACCAACATCATCAGTCACATAATCAGGTCAAACATTTATGGCGCAATACGTCTATACGATGAATCGTGTGAGTAAGGTTGTACCCCCAAAACGCGAAATTTTGAAAGATATTTCACTGTCCTTTTTCCCGGGCGCAAAAATTGGTGTCTTAGGTCTTAACGGCGCAGGTAAATCTACCTTGCTTCGAATCATGGCCGGAGTGGATACAGAATTCGATGGTGAAGCGCGCCCGATGCCAGACATCAATGTTGGCTACCTGCCTCAGGAACCTCAGCTGGACGAGAACAAAACCGTTCGTGAGGTCGTTGAAGAAGCCCTGAGCACCATTAAAGATGCACAAGCCCGACTGGATGAAGTCTATGCGGCGTACGCAGACCCGGATGCTGACTTTGATGCATTAGCGGCAGAACAAGCCAAATTGGAAAACATCATTCAGGCGTCCGACGCTCATAATCTTGAGCGCAAACTGGAAGTAGCTGCCGACGCACTTCGTCTTCCGGAATGGGACGCTGAAATCAAACACCTTTCGGGTGGTGAAAAACGTCGTGTTGCCTTGTGCCGCCTGTTGCTTTCCAGCCCGGACATGCTGCTTCTTGACGAACCGACCAACCACCTGGATGCTGAATCCGTTGCCTGGCTTGAGCACTTCCTATGCGAATTCCCGGGAACAGTGGTCGCGATTACCCACGACCGTTACTTCCTGGACAATGCAGCCGGATGGATTCTGGAACTGGATCGTGGACGTGGCATTCCATTTGAAGGCAACTATTCAGCCTGGTTGGAAAACAAAGAAGAACGTCTGGCTGCCGAAGAAAAACAACAAGCCGCTCGTGAAAAAGCCATTAAACACGAATTGGAGTGGGTACGTTCCAACGCTAAAGGTCGCCAGTCCAAGAGCAAGGCACGTCTGGCCCGCTTTGAAGAAATGCAATCTCAGGAATTCCAGAAGCGCAGCGAAACCAACGAAATTTACATTCCACCTGGGCCTCGTTTAGGCGACAAAGTACTGGAATTCAAGAACGTCACCAAAGGTTTTGGCGACCGCATTCTGATTGATGACTTGTCCTTCAGTATTCCGAAAGGCGCTATTGTCGGTGTTATTGGTGGTAACGGTGCAGGTAAATCGACCTTATTCCGTATGATTGCGGGCACAGAGCAACCAGACAGCGGCGAAATCGAGATCGGTGAAACTGTCAAAATGGCATTTGTAGATCAAAGCCGTGCGGATCTGGATGACTCTAAAACCGTTTGGGAAGAAGTGTCCGGCGGTTCTGATATCATCAACATCAATGGATATGAAGTGCAATCGCGCTCTTACGTAGGTCGCTTTAACTTCAAAGGCTCTGACCAACAAAAACGTGTGGGCGAGTTGTCTGGTGGTGAGCGTGGCCGCTTGCATTTGGCCAACACTCTTAAGCAAGGGGCTAACGTCTTACTGCTGGACGAGCCATCAAACGATCTGGACGTTGAAACGTTACGAGCTCTGGAAGAAGCGCTGCTGGATTTCCCAGGCTGTGCCATTGTAATCTCGCACGATCGTTGGTTCCTTGACCGTATCGCAACGCACATTCTGGCCTATGAAGACGAGTCCAAAGTGACTTTCTTCGAAGGTAACTACACAGAATATGAAAAAGATCTCAAGGAACGCGTTGGCGAGGCAGCAGCTCAACCTAAACGTGTCCGTCACAAGAAGTTGGCTTAATAGCGCACTTGTTTGAAAGGGCTTCTTAGGAAGCCCTTTCAGCATATCCTAATAATCTATCGCTTACTTACACACGGTAACCCACACCTCGCCTCTCGCTGCTCTATACTTTCTGTATCTCACCTCCAATTATTCCAACAATAAACGGGTTTGAATTTGGCAGCTAAGAAAACGCTTATCAGCGTGGATAAACTTGCAGTAGGAATGTACGTAGATATTCAGCTTGGCTGGTCTCAGCACCCGTTCCTGTTCCGTAAGTTAACCATAAAACACCATCATGAAATTCAGACCATCAAAGCTCTTGGCCTAAAAGAGGTCGTTCTGTTCCCGGAAAAAAGCACTCCGGAAAGCCTCAAAGCCTCTGAAGAAGCGCAGGCCACTCAGGAATTTGAGCAAGACGAAGACCCACAATCCGATGAAGAGCTTTGGCAGCAAAAACAAGATGCTTTGAAAAAAGCGGATAACTTTCGAATTAACCGAAGAAAAGCCGCCCAACAATACCGGGAAAAGCAAAAACGGGTAAAAAATCTCACCAACGACCTGAAACACTCCCCGGCGAACGCCATCCGCGATGCGGGCGAAGTCATTGACGATATGCTGGAAGGTTTCACTGAAGATACAGATGTGCTGATCAATCTGATCAGCTTAAGCAGTGATGACCACTCCCATCACTGCCATTCTCTGAATGTAACGGTTTTATCCTTAACCATTGGTAATGCCCTCAACCTCCCAACGGATCAATTAAAGATATTAGGTTTAGGAGCCATTCTGCATGACATTGGAAAGGTCGCCATTCCGCCAGCCATTTCGTTAAAAAAAGGCCCTAAAAGCAGCAGCGAACTGAAATTACTGGAAACCCACACAACCATGGGTGCACGAGTGGCTGAGAGTCTACCGGATGTAGACCCGGACGTAATTCATGTCATAAAGCATCACCATGAATTACTGGATGGTAGCGGCTACCCAAGTCGACTGAAAGGAGAGCAGATCTCGACTATTTGCAGAATCGTAGCAATCGCCAATATTTACGACAACTTATGCAATCATCCGGACCCAACAGAAGCCGTCATTCCCAAAATAGCGATGGCCACACTCTTCAGAAAATACCAGGGAAAACTGGACATCGATCTAGTGCAACACTTCATCAAAACCTTTGGCGTTTATCCACCGGGAACCGTCGTACAACTTAACGACGAGAGTATCGCATTGGTCATTTCGGTTGACCCGAGTACCATCCTGAAACCCAAAATTCTGTTATACAATCCGGACATCCCAGCCAACCAGGCGTTACTCATCAACCTGGCAGACCATGATAACCTGGAAGTCGTAAAAGTTCTTAAGCCCAGTGAGTGTCCGCCTCGGGTTTATGAGTATTTGGGGATTCAAGAAAACATGGGTTTCTACCTGGAAGCCATCAAGAAGCAGCCTAACTCGTAAAAAACATTAGTCTTTTTTCTTGATGTAGAGAGTCTTTTTCACTGTAGCAACGACATCACCACTTTCGTCCAACACATCAACCTCGTACACAGGTAAATACTTCTCTCCGTTGGCGGTGTGCTTACGAATATCGTCAAGCATGGCGTCATCCACCTTGAAATGCGCCCTCACCGTTCCTTTGCCCGGCTTTCTGAATTCGATCTCAGCAGCTTTATCCCAAACAATGTAGCCCTTCCCAATTCGATTCATGATCAACAACATATAAAAAGGATCACACATGGAATAGAGCGAACCGCCGTAGTGAACTCCAACATAATTGGTATTGGTAAACTTGAGTTTCATAGCCACCGTCGCCTGGGAGAAATCATCCGCTATGCTTTCTAACGAAATACCAGCACCGACAAAAGGCGGCCAAACATTAACAAAACGGCGAAACCAAGCGGGATTTTTAGCCAACTTCTGAAACATCAATACAACCTCAAAATATAATTGATATATCAACTATATTATCAAACTTACTGAAGGTTGTTAATCGGGTGGAATAAGGAAGCGACCGGAGAACAGTGAGCTTTCGGTAAGTGATGTGCGTGTTTAGTTAAGGGTCATAGGTAAGGTAAAGACAGCACGCACTCCCTGCCCGGGTTCACTGAAAAAATCAAACTGCCCGTTGAGCTCGTCTTCCGTCAGGGATTTGATAATGCCCATACCCAATCCTGAGCCCCCTTCACCTTGCTTGGTTGTAAAGAAATCATCAAAAATACGTTGTTGTAAAGAAGGCTCAATGCCCAGACCATTGTCCTGATAACTCAGCACGACAGAATCACCTTTTACCTCGGCCGAAATCTCGATTTTTCCATCGTCTTGGCCCTCAAACCCATGCAGTAGGGAGTTATTGATTAAATTAATAAGTATTTGAGACAGGGCTCCCGAATAGGTAGTAACGTTGATTTCCCAGGGGACATCATTCACAACCTCATAGGGCAATTTCTTCAGTTTCGCTCGCATACTAAGAATCACTTCATCCACAAAGTGGCGTAAAGAAAACTCACTTTTTTGCTGGCTGCATTGACCCACAGCCACTTGTTTGAAACTTTGAATCAGGCTGGAAGCCAGATCAATGCTCACCTGACAACTTTGCAGTGCTTCCTGTTGCTGTTCGATGAATTGTTCAAAATCGTTTTGGGTAAGCGCCTGACTTTTCCATTGAGCCTGAATCTGGTCAACGCAATGCTGACTGAAACTTAACGCCGTCTTGAGGTTGCCCAACGGATTACCAATCTCATGAACAATACCTGCCACCATTTCTCCCAGCTCTGCCATTTTGATGGATTCCTGACGAAGTTCTCGCTCAACCTTATGCTGATGAAAGAGTTGCAGCTGGTTATCGACCCGGGACAAAACCACTTCCTGCTGAGCCGGTTTATTGATGTAGTCTGCAGCACCCAACTGAAAGCCAAGTTTAATGTCTTCTGCTGCTGTTTTAGCGGTCACAAAAATAACGGGGATGTCTTTATACTCAGGATGCGCCTTTAGACGCCGACACACTTCATAACCATCGATGCCTGGCATCATAATATCAAGCAAAATCAAATCCGGAGGATTCTTTTCAACTAACTTGAGTGCAACCTCGCCACTGGTAACGGCCGCAATCTTGTACTTTTCATCATCGAGAAACCGCCGCAACAAATCTATGTTGGTTGGATTATCATCCACGATTAAAATCTGGTGTTGCTGCTCACTCATCATCAGACTCCATGTCGTTGAGATAACGTATTAAGCCGTCCATGTCATAGCTGGAAATACAATCCCGGACTTGTTCAATCCATGGGGACTGATATTTATCCAGCGGGCGAATCAATTCTTCCAGTTCAGAAATCTGATAAAGCTCGGCTGCTGCAATTAATGCCGCCTTCATCTGTTGGCTGATTTTAGACACGGGCAGCTCTGCCTTATCTGACACGTCAGACATATCGGTCGCTTTATACAGAAAGTCTACGTTAAGGTGCCGCTGAAGACACTGATATATGCTCTCAAAATAAAACGGCTTGGAAATGTAATCATCAAAGCCTAATTTCAAATAATGATGCAAATCCACTTGTAGACTCGAAGCACTGATTGCCACCAAGGGTACCTTGGCATACTCAGGCATCCCCTTAATTTCTTTTAACAAGGCCACCCCATCCATATCAGGCATACATAAGTCAGTAAAAATCAGATCCACCTTACTGGAGCGTAAAACATCAATGGCACTTTCACCATCTTTAGCAGTAATAACGCTCGCCCCTATGTCGGTTAACATACGATGAAGCAGCTGACGATTAAGCTCAATGTCATCTACAACCAAAATCTGAATATGATATTGAGGTTGAAGTTTCACTACCTGCTTCAAGTTGTCAGGTGCAAGCTCAGGCGCTTCAGAGAGTGGAAGTTCGACGGTAAAACTAACCCTTGTACCTTCCTCAAGTTGCGAGGTTAATTTCAAGGTACTATCCATCAGTTTGAGATATTTATTCGATATCGCCAAACCTAAACCTGTTCCTCCCTTTTCATGTCCAATCGAACCTTGAGTGAAGGGTTCCAATATCGTAATTTGCTGTTCTTTTGATATCCCCGGTCCACTGTCAACAACATCAAAGTGATAATGATCGTCTTTAACCGTCGTCACGCTCAACCGAACAAAACCGGTATCGGTAAACTTGATCGAGTTCCCGACCAAATTAATCAAGACTTGCCGTAACTTGCCAACATCCCCCAAAACCAACAAACGCACTGTTGGAAAGTCACTTTCCACCTGCCAGTCTAAGCCTTTTTGTTGCGTTCTCAGAAGGAACATTTCCCGTAAATCATTCAACAGCTCAACAAGATCAAAAGCCGTTGGCTTTATTTCATGAGCTCCGGCCTCTATTCGGGACAACTCAAGTACATCATTGATCAATCCGAGTAGATGTCCACCCGACCTATTGATAATCTGTACTGACTCTTTTTGATCCTCAGTTAAATCACCATCCC
Organism: Pseudomonadales bacterium; assembly: GCA_041590855.1. Taxonomy (GTDB): domain Bacteria; phylum Pseudomonadota; class Gammaproteobacteria; order Pseudomonadales; family Litoribrevibacteraceae; genus Litoribrevibacter. Next base: position 7,815 of record JBFHTA010000053.1, on the reverse strand, counting down.
TTTGTAGGATTTGTGCATAACCTAGGATGGCGTTCATTGGCGTTCTGATCTCATGAGTAATATTGGCCAGAAAAATAGACTTAGCCTGATTTGCCGCTATTGCCTCTTCTTTCGCAGAGACGGCTTGCTCTTGTGCCAACTTACGCTCGCTAATTTCATGGTTTAATGCTTGATTCACTGATTCAGTGTGTTGTTTTTGAATCTGTAATCGGCGAATAATCAAGCCGATGGCGCCAAAGGTAATCACAAGTAAAACAACAGATAGGACCACTATCTCGCGAAAAATACGGTCCGCTTGGGCAATACCCGCATCAATAGGTTGGATGACTTCCAAGACACCTCGAACATCGTTCACCCGCCAGTCCCTTTTGGGCGATTGGGAATGACTGTTATGACAACCCACACACGATGGGCGCATGACATCCGCCACAGCATAGCGAACACTCAGTACCCCATTAACCGCTTCTATCCTGATATAGGGCTTGGCCTCTCCAGAGGTAAAATGCCCCCAGGCGTGTTTCGCAAACTCATCATGTAACCCGCCTTCCGACCGCCAGGGAAAGGGATACCCGCTATATAATTTGACTGAAAAATCTTTTCCCGCCGAACCTATTCGTTCACCTAAGAGCATACTCAAGGTTGCAGGCAACGGGATAGCGCCCTGCTTCTGATGATAATCATGAGTAACCTCTATGCCCTCGCTCGCCAACCGCTCAACTACTTCGGAGGTATAAAGAGTGCGAAACTGCGTGAGTGTTTCACTGTATTGGCTCGCACTTCGAATAGTAGAAGATTCAATGAGATCGATTTGCAGATCACGCAAATGGCTGACAATCGCCCACACCCCCAGACCAAAAACAACGGTCAGGATCGATAACTGGATCTTAAGCTCATGTATCGCACCGGGAGAGTGCCCTTTAGGCCGTTCCATGGATCGCCATCATTGCTTCGTCTACGAATCATTAAGGTTATCCACAGTATAGTAACGAGCAGGGGATTTGCGAGAGAGTACTTGGGACGCTATGAGCAGTTCGCGGCCAGGAGGCAGCAGATTGAAACGAGGCATCCCAAATTACTTGTTATGTAGAATCGGTGCCTTTTAATTAGTGACAAAAACCAATCAACAAGGCACCAATCATAGACTTGGTATAATGCGCGTTAGCTGGCGCCTTTAGAGATCGGAGGATGAAAGATCATCTGTACGGTAACGCCATCTGGATCAAGGCAATAAAAGCTTCGAGCTCCGTCGCGATGTGTTCGGGGTTTGCTTTGCGCTTTAACACCGTTTGCCGTCAGGTACTCATACCAACGATCCACATCGTCCATCTCATCTACGATAAAACCAATGTGGTCCAACCGTTGCCCCGCGCGTGAAGGCGCTTCAGAAGCCCGGTGTAATGCCAAATTATCCACACCGGAACACAGGTAAATATTGTCAGGATCAGGATGCCACTCCACTTCCATGCCTAATAACTCGGTATAAAAAGTCAGGCACTCTTCGAACTTATTGACAAATAACGCCACATGCCGCAATCCGGCATGCCTTGCAGGACGTTCCACAGACATACTAAGCCTCAATCACTTCATAATCGTGGGTAATTTCAACACCCGCTTTACCCAACATAATAGACGCTGAGCAATATTTTTCTGCGGACAGCTCTACAGCGCGTTTAACCTGTGCTTCTTTCAGGTTGGTGCCAGTCACTTTAAAATGAAGATGAATTTTGGTGAACACCGCCGGAACTTCATCCGCTCGCTCAGCGTCAATTTCAGCCACACAATCGGTTACTTGCTGGCGGGACTTCTTTAAAATACTAACAACATCGAAAGAGGCACAACCACCCATACCGATTAGCAAGGTTTCCATCGGACGCATACCGATGTTTCGCCCACCGTGATCTTCGGGGCCGTCCATCAATACCGTATGGCCAGTTCCAGACTCACCCAAGAAACTTACATTTTCTACCCATTTGATTCGCGCTTTCATTACAACACCGTTAATTTTGGAGGTGGACACATTATTTTTAAGGCTAACATTGTAACTGGATCACATTCCTAGAAAAACATCTCAAAATAATTTATAAAGTTCTTTAATATCATATATGTAGAACACTAACTGAATAAGAAGCTGATAACAATCAGCCTAACAAATGGAAATTAGAGGAATATTTGTTAAGTTAGTCTATCCTTAATAGACCTATGTTCATCCGATCGGGGTTCTAGATAGCTCTACCAAATCACTCTTAAGTGACCATTGTTAAGACGAATCACGCAAATACAAAAGGGATCTCTCAGGTTTAGCCTATGACTAGCATTATTAAGCCAGTAGAAACCAACAAGCATCTGGATGCGTTTATAGCCCAATGCCATAGAAGAAAATATCCAAGTAAAAGTACCATCATTTATGCTGGCGATGAATGTGATTCTCTTTACTATATTGTGAAAGGATCAGTCGCCGTTATTATCGAAGATGATGACGGACGCGAAATGATCATGGCCTATTTGAATGCCGGAGACTTTTTCGGTGAAATGGGGTTATTCGATCAGGAAGAAACACGCTCTGCATGGATTAAAGCCAAAACAGAGTGTGAAGTCGCAGAAATCGGCTACAGCAAGTTCAGAGAATTCACCCAAACCTCCCCCGAAATCCTATATATGTTAGGTAAGCAAATGGCCAATCGCCTAAGAGCCACCACACGTAAAGTGGGTGACCTGGCATTTTTGGACGTTACTGGCCGTGTTGCCCGCACCTTACTGGAACTAACCAAAGAACCTGATGCAATGACTCACCCCGACGGGATGCAAATCAAAATTACCCGACAGGAAATTGGTCGCATTGTAGGATGTTCACGAGAGATGGTTGGCCGAGTTCTTAAAACACTGGAAGAGCAAGGGCTTGTTTCTGTTAAAGGTAAGACCATGGTGGTTTACGGAACGCGTTAGCCCTGATGCTTACCTAATCGAGCAAGAAATAGAAAAGCCAGCTTACGCTGGCTTTTTCGTTTCTACCTCAACAAATTATCAAGGCAGAACAGTCTTAATGTTATGAGTGCCTTTTACCCGTGATACGCTGGGCTCAATTCCTCAACAGCTTCAATGAACGCTTTAGCGTGCTCTGGGTCTACCCACTGATGGATACCATGCCCTAAGTTAAATACGTGGCCAGTCCCCTGACCGAAGCTATCAAGAATAGTTTTTACTTCTTCGCGGATAATCTTTGGCTCTGCATACAATACACAAGGGTCCATGTTCCCTTGTAAGGCAACACGGCTGCCCACTCGATTACGGGCATTTCCAATATCTGTCGTCCAGTCCAAACCAAGGGCATCACACCCCGTATCTGCCATTGACTCTAACCATTGACCACCACCTTTGGTGAATAAGATGACAGGCACCTTACGGCCTTCATTTTCCCGTTTCAGACCAGCCACAATCTTCTCCATATACTTCAGAGAAAACTCACGATAACAGCGATCACTTAATGATCCGCCCCAGGTATCAAAGATCTGAACCGCTTGTGCTCCAGCATCAATTTGAGCATTCAGATAACCGGTTACCGATTGAGCCAATTTGTCCAACAGCTGATGCATTACCTCAGGTTGGTTATACATCATGGCTTTTACTTTACGGAAGTCCTTAGAAGACCCACCTTCAACCATGTAAGTCGCCAGCGTCCAAGGGCTTCCCGAAAAACCAATCAGAGGCACACGACCATTCAATTCACGACGAATTGTTGAAACAGCCTTGGTTACGTAAGATAGGTCACCGGCCTCCATGTTCACAATCGGCAAAGCATTCACATCTGCTTCAGTCTCAACGATTTTCTTGAATTTAGGACCTTCACCGGTTTCAAAATACAAGCCTAAGCCCATGGCGTCCGGAACCGTTAGAATATCGGAGAATAAAATCGCAGCATCCAAACCAGGATAACGATCCAACGGTTGTAAGGTAACTTCACAGGCAAAGTCCGCGTTCATGCATAAATCCATGAAACTACCAGCATTAGCACGAGAAGCACGATACTCTGGAAGATAACGACCTGCCTGACGCATCATCCAGATCGGGGTACGATCCACAGGCTCACGTAATAAAGCGCGTAAAAAACGGTCGTTTTTAAGCTCGGTCATGATTACTCCAGAGAAATGTCATATATATTTAAAATTGCGCTCAATGATACCCAAAAAGTAAAAAAAAAGCCCAGCATGTTGGATACATACCGAGCTTTTTTTGACTTTGGTCAGAAGTGATCAGACTTCAGGAAAACAATTAAACGTCCAAATAGTCCAGAATACCTTCCGCAGCCTGACGACCTTCATAGATCGCAGTCACTACCAAGTCAGAACCACGAACCATATCACCACCGGCAAACACCTTCGGGTTAGTGGTTTGATAAGCCTGAGCTTCAGGTGCAATGACACCGCCCCAGTCATTGGTCTTAACGTCATGATCTTCGAACCAGTCTGCTGGGCTTGGACGGAAACCAAAGGCAACCAACACTGCATCAGCAGGAAGTACTTGCTCAGATCCTTCGATCACTTCAGGACGACGACGACCATTTTCATCTGGCTCGCCCAAGCGGGTTTCAACAACCTTCACACCTTCAACCTTCTCTTCACCAATAATGGCAACAGGCTGACGGTTAAATAGGAACTGAACACCCTCTTCCTTAGCGTTTGCAACTTCACGAACTGAACCAGGCATATTGGCTTCGTCACGACGATACGCACAGGTTACAGACGTAGCACCTTGACGGATTGAGGTACGGTTACAGTCCATCGCTGTATCACCACCACCCAGTACGATCACTTTCTTGCCTTTCATATCAATGAAATCAGCAGGATCTTTCTCGAAACCAAGGTTGCGGTTTACGTTCGAAATCAGGAACGGCAACGCATCGTACACGCCAGGTAAGTCTTCACCCGGGAAGCCACCTTTCATGTAGTTATAGGTCCCCATACCCAGGAAGACAGCATCGTATTCTTTCAGAATGTCGTCAAAGGTAATGTCTTTACCTACTTCAGTGTTCAGACGGAACTCAACACCCATTTCAGTAAATACTTCACGACGGCGCTTCATTACTTCTTTTTCCAGCTTAAACTCTGGAATACCGAAGGTTAACAAGCCACCGATTTCCGGGTACTTATCAAACACCACCGGTTTAACACCGTTACGTACAAGAATATCGGCACAACCAAGCCCCGCTGGCCCTGCACCAATAACGGCAACTTTCTTGTCTGTCCAAACGACTTTGGACATATCAGGCTTCCAGCCCATTGCGAAAGCTGTATCCGTAATGTACTTCTCTGCAGAACCAATGGTTACAGCACCGAAACCATCATTCAGAGTACACGCACCTTCACAGAGACGATCTTGTGGGCACACACGTCCACAAACCTCTGGTAAAGAGTTAGTCTGGTGGCTCATTTCCACTGCTTCAAGGATGTTACCCTCTGAAACCAGCTTCAACCAATCAGGAATGAAGTTGTGTACCGGGCACTTCCACTCACAATACGGGTTACCACAAGCCAAACAACGGTGACTCTGATCACGTACTTCTTCAGACGTGAAAGGCTCGTAGATTTCATTAAATTCTTTCTTACGAGTTTCTGCAGGCTTCTTTTGTGGATCTTGACGGCCTACATCGACAAACTGGAAATTGTTATTTAAGCGTTCAGCCATTTCCGTTTAACCTCTTTTCTCAAGCTTCGTTCACGGGTTCTTGTTGAGATAACTCGCACCCTTATTCAGGGCGCGACTTCATGCTATCTAACAATTTACCCAGGCTTGCTGCTTTTGGTTTTACCAACCAGAACTTACCAACGAAGCCATCAAAGTCATCTAGAATCTGCTGACCCCAAGCACTGCCAGTTTCAGCAACGTACTCAGTGATCACTTGACGCAGATGATTGCGGTACTCTTCCATTGACTCCTGAGTGATACGATGAATATCAATCAGCTCATGGTTGTAGCAATCCACGAATGTACGATCCTGATCCAATACATAAGCGAAGCCACCTGTCATACCTGCACCGAAGTTAACACCCACGTTACCCAGTACAGTTACAAAACCACCTGTCATGTATTCACAACAGTGATCACCTGCACCTTCGATAACCGCATGAGCACCAGAGTTACGAACGGCGAAACGCTCACCTGCAGTACCCGCTGCAAACAGCTTACCGCCCGTCGCACCATATAAACAGGTGTTACCGATAATTGAGGTTTCCTGAGTTGCAAACTCACTGCCCTGTGGTGGACGTATAACCAGCTTACCGCCAGCCATACCTTTACCCACATAGTCGTTAGCATCGCCTTCAAGACGCATTACTAGTCCGCCAGCGTTCCATACACCGAAACTCTGACCAGCAGTACCTTTAAGGTTTAGCGTCACAGGTGCATCAGCCATGCCCTGATTACCATAACGTTTGGCAATCTCACCTGACAGGCGTGCACCCACAGAACGATCACAGTTAGTTACTGTGAATTCAAATTCACCGCCAGACTTGGCTTCAACCGCTGCCAATACGTCTTCTACGATTTGAGCGTTCTTCGCAGCGACATCATATGGTTCGTTTTTCGAAACAGCGCACGTTTGTGGCTTATCAGCCGGAACAAAACTATTGTCCAGGATTGGAGATAGATCCAGCTTGGCCTGACGCTCAGTAATGCCATCCAGAACATCCAGAAGATCTGTTCGACCTACTAATTCTTCCAATGACTTCACGCCCATATCAGCAAGCAACTGACGAACTTCCTGCGCCACAAAGCGGAAATAGTTCATCACCATTTCAACCGTACCAATGAAGTGCTTATCACGCAGTAAATCGTCCTGCGTAGCAACACCTGTTGCACAGTTGTTCAAGTGACAGATACGTAAGATCTTACAGCCCAACGCCACCATAGGCGCAGTACCAAAACCAAAGCTTTCAGCACCTAGAATAGCCGCTTTCACCACATCCAAACCGGTTTTCATACCGCCATCTGTCTGTAGGCGAACCTTGTCACGAAGGTCGTTAAAGCGAAGCGCCTGATGAGCCTCACTCAAGCCTAGTTCCCACGGAGAACCAGCATGCTTGATGGAAGTCAGAGGACTTGCAGCAGTACCACCGTCATAACCGGAAATGGTAATCAAATCCGCATAGGCTTTCGCAACACCAGCGGCAATGGTACCAACGCCAGGTTCAGAAACCAGCTTCACAGAAACCTGTGCATCTGGATTAACCTGCTTCAGGTCGAAGATGAGCTGAGCCAAATCTTCAATCGAATAAATGTCATGGTGCGGCGGCGGTGAAATCAAAGTTACACCTGGCACTGAATAACGCAAACGTGCAATCAGGTCGTTCACTTTACCACCCGGTAACTGACCACCTTCACCTGGCTTAGCACCTTGAGCTACTTTAATCTGCAATACGTCAGCATTTACTAGGTAGTGTGGTGTAACACCGAAACGGCCAGAAGCAATCTGCTTAATTTTGGAACGTTTCTCAGTGCCGTATCGAACTGGGTCTTCACCACCCTCACCTGAATTCGAGCGACCACCTAAACGGTTCATCGCCACAGCTAGGGCTTCGTGCGCTTCAGGAGACAAAGCGCCTAACGACATGGCAGCTGAGTCAAAGCGCGGATAGATATTTTCTAACGGCTCAACCTCATCCACTGAAATTGGATTAACACCCGTTTTCAGCTTGAACATATCACGAAGCGTTGCAATCGGACGCTCATTAACCAACTCGGCGTACTTATCGTAGGCTCGTTGATCACCATTCTGAACGGCATCCTGAAGGAACTTAACCACATCCGGATTGTACGTGTGGT
>JBFHTA010000052.1:0-17294 GCA_041590855.1 Pseudomonadales bacterium | reverse complement strand
GGAAACCATTGCCGCATTGGCGTTGCTGTCAGGCAAAAGCCCTGCGACCTATGTGGCGGAGTCCCCGGTGGAAATCAATTGGTTTGCGGTCGAAAAGCTCAAAGCGTTAATGATGCGCGATGATCAGCTGGCCCGTGCAATGGCGCCGTTTGTGTCCGGCGCTTAGCTGGTTGCATCGTCTGTCTTACGTTGGGCATCCGGGGATTGGATGTCTGTGAATTGCTCGTCTGTAGATTGCAGGCAAAAATGCGTTTCAATCACGGCGGGGGCGGCAGGGCGACCTGTAAGGTAGCCTTGCACCAGATCACAGACCAATTCTTCAACATAACTCAGTTGTTCCTGTGTTTCGACGCCTTCCACGACTACGCTCAGATTCAGGTTTTTAGCAATTCCGGTGATGGCCCGGATCAGGGTGTCACTGGTTTCGCAGGTCGGAACATTCTGGATAAAGCTGGCATCAATTTTCAGTTCATCCAAGGGGAGCTTAGCCAGATAGCTCAGGCTGGAATAGCCGGTTCCGAAGTCATCTAATGCGATAGCTATGCCCAGTGCCTTAATGGCGTTTAACTGGGAAATGACACTGTCCATGTCATCAATAAAAGCACTCTCGGTAATTTCAATTTGCAACAACGACGGTGGAATTTGATGCTGCTGCAATGCACTCTGGATGATGTGTACCAGGTTACGTTGTCGCAGACTAATAGGCGAAACATTAATGGCGACAGGTACCGGCATCAGCCCTTGGGATAACCAGTGTTGCAGTTGATGACATGCACAATCGATGACCCAACGGTCAATGTGCTCGATTAACCCGGTTTCTTCAGCTAGTGGAATAAACTTGGCAGGCGATACACTGCCCAGTTGTGGTTGGTGCCAACGCAATAAGGCCTCCACGCCCATGACTTCACCGGTGATAACATCCACTTTTGGCTGATAGTGTAAGCTCAATTCATTACGCTCAATGGCGTTTCTTAGGTTCGCTTCCATCGTAAAGTGTTGCATGGAACGTTGCGCCATTTCCTGGCTAAATAATTGTAATCCGTTACGCCCGTTCGCTTTAACGGAGTACATTGCGGTGTCGGCGTGTTTCAGTAAATCCTCCACAGTGGCGCCATCGTCCGGGTAGACACTGGCACCTATGCTGACGGTGATTTGTTTGTTGTGGTCATCAGATAGCAGGAAGGGATCTTTCAACACTTGATTAATGCGATTGCCCAGGCTGATGACGTCTTCATAGCTGTTGATGGACGGCATCAGAATGACAAACTCATCGCCGCCCAACCGAGCCAGGGTATCTTCTTCCCGGGTGATGTATTCCAGGCGCTGCGCCAATTCTTGTAAGACCTGGTCACCGACATCGTGACCGAAGTTATCATTGATGTTTTTGAACTGATCGAGATCGATGAACATCACAGCCAATTGGTGTTCGTTGCGATGCGCGCCGGAGATGGCCATAGATAAGCGGTCTTTGAGCAAGCGACGGTTTGGTAGCCCGGTAAGCTCGTCAAAGTAGGCCAGGTGACGAATTTTTTCTTCCTGTTTTCGAATTTCAGTGACATCACGGAATAAGCCAGTGAAGTGGCTAACGTTGTTGAACTCATCATGCACTGCAGAGATGGTCAACCATTCCAGAAACAGCTCACCGTTTCTCCGTTTGTTCCAGATCTCGCCGCTCCATTGGCCGTGTTCGTTGATTTGTCGCCACATTTCCCGATAGAAACTCGGCGGATGCTTTCCAGAGGCCAGCACGTTCATGGTCTTACCCACCACTTCGTGTTCTTCGTAGCCGGTCAGCAGGGTAAATGCCGGGTTGATACGGATAATCTCACCGCCGGGGTCGGTAATAACGATGCCTTCCATGGCATGTTCAAACACGCGCTCGGCGAGATTGAGATCCTGCATGGAACGTTTTAAGGCTTCATCTCGCTTTGAAAGAGCTGCTTCCAGTTGGGCTGAATATTCCATCTGCAAAAACTGCAGAATGTGACGCATGGAAATAATGCCTTCTACCCGACCTTGTTTGTTGGCGACCACGAGATGGCGGATGCGGTGCTTGAATAAGGCTTCTCTGGCGGACAACAAGGAATCTTCGTTATCGATTAATATCAGTTCTTTAAGCGCAATGTCTGCCAGCGAAGGGTGATGCTTATCTTGTGAGGCCAGTACCTTGATCAGGTCTGACTGGGTAATGATACCTATGGGTTTTAAATCATCGTCGATCACCACGGCTGCATCGGTTTTGCGTAAACGCATGGTGTCTACTGCTTTGGCAAAGGGCGTCTCTTTTTTCAGCGTCAGGCACAGTTCCTGAGCGGCTTTAACCTTGCACAGCGTTAGGAAGTGATCAATATTGATGTTCAGTGTAATGTCGGTTTGGCTGATGATTCCTGGCAGCTCATCCGGACCATAATCCACCAGGCAATGACGAAAACCTCGCTGACGGAATAACTCCACCACCTTGCCTACATGGGTGTCGTGCGGCACCGATTCCACCGGGTGCGTCATGAAGAGTTCGATGCGTTGTTGACCGATATTGTCTTCACGAAAATTCAGTTTAATGGCATCGGCTTCGGTCCAGATACCGACAATGCGATCCTGAGCTTTGACCAGGATGGAACTGCATTGCTTTTCACGCATTTGCCGTGCGGCTTCCTGTAGCGTTTGATCGACGGAGCAGAAGAGTAAATTACGGTGTGCGACTTCACCCACGAGCGCATCAAAATGCATGATCGTTTCCCTAAGTGTTTGACGAATGAAAAGCGCGCCAGTGTACCCGGAAGTTTTGTGGGGGTATTGATTTAGGTTAAGGAAGCTATGAATAGCTGACTTATTGCTCAACTGTTAGTGGAGAACCCTGCTCCTGTTGCAGGTCGGGTGCGATTAATGGCAGGGCGATGCGGAAGTCCGTACCCGAGTTTACCCCGCCGCAACGGCTGTTCAGGGTAATGCTGCCACCCAAGATGCCGGTCACAATGGAGTGCACAATGTGCAGCCCCAGGCCGGTGCCGCCCTGGCCCATTTTTGTGGTGAAAAAGGGGTCGAATACTTTTCTTTGGGCGTCGATCGGAATACCTTGGCCATTGTCGCTGACGTTGATGATGACTTGATCTTGCTGACGGGTTGCGGTGATAGAGATGGTGCCGGCCTGTTCGTCGTCAAACGCATGTTTTATGGCATTGTTGATCAGGTTGTTAAGCACTTGTGTCAGTGCCCCAGGGTAGGAATCCAGTTTAGTGCTTTCATTGACCATGGTGATCAGTTGAACCGGACTCTCCGATAACAGGTGTCGGTGTGTGACAGTGACTTCATCCAGGGTTTTGCGAAGATCAAAACGACGACGTTGGGCGCTGGTTTGATCTACCGATAACTGTTTGAAGCTGGAAATCAGTTCTATGGCGGCGCTTAATGAGCGGTTAAGGATGACCCCGGATTCATGCAGATCGTGCAGGTAGTTTTCCATCGCCCGTTTACTGAGTACTCCGCTTTTAAAGTCTTCATGCAGATGATCGACCCGGGATTCCATGGTAGAGGTTACAGTTAAGGCTGTGCCGATGGGCGTATTCAGTTCATGAGATAACCCGGCAATGAGTGCACCCAACGAAGCCAGCTTTTCGGATTGCACCAGGCTTTCCTGGGCCTTTTCCAGTTCCAATGTTTTCTTGGCGATGGCTTCCGCGAGGCTTTTATTCAGGCTGTTGAGCTGACTGGTGGCGGTTTCGGCACGGGCTTTTTCCCGCGTTAATTCTTGTTGGGTCTGAATGATGCCGGTAATGTCAGTGGAAAAACCGCAAATGTATTTGGTTGTGCCGTCTTGCCCTTGTACTGGAAACTTTACGGTGATGAACGAGAAGGTTTCGCCGTCTTTAACCAGATCCTCCCGGAAGTTTAACGGGCGCATCTCTTTGATTACTTTGTTGTCATGGTCGGTATATTCTTTAGCGACATCGGCAGGAAAGAGCTCTTCGTTAGTTTTACCCATGACGTAATCAAGTGACAGTCCGGTAATGCTTTCAAATTCGGAATTTACGAATTGGTAGCAACCATCCAGCGTTTTTATGTAAACCACTGACCCTGAGTTATTCAAAATATTTCGGTACATGGCTTCATTGAATGCCAAATCCTGCAGTGCTTGCTGCAAGCGCTGACCGACTTGATTGATTTCATAAATCGGGGTGGCTTTGAATTCATCGCCTGGGCCATCCTGCGCCCCTTGTTTGGCAAAGCTCGTTAAATAGGCAAGTGACTGGCTACTGATGCGAGTGGCCAGCAATGCCAGCCCAAAACCTAATAACAACACCTGGGCAATGACCACGTACATGGTGCGTGTGAAGGACTGCTGGTGATTCACCAGATACGATTGCGATTGCCACAACACAAGTTCAACGTCAGCCTGTCCGGGGGGTGTGGGTACCGAGTGCTCAAGCGTGGCTATCACACCATCAGGGAGGGAAGCAGTGAATGCCAGGGGTGTGGGGCTGTCTAACAGGGAAAAGCGGGAAAATTGTTCATCAGGATGTTGTTCATCCGGTTGATACAATGGGGGTGTCTGGGCAGGGTTTACCCAGACAATGGGATAAGCCTTGGTCTTCCGGGAGGCGACAGTGGATGGCTCAGTGGTTAAATTGCTCGACGCATCAAACCGACGAACCAGCAGGGTTGCTCCGCTGACTCCGGTATTACGGACGATCTGTTTCAGCAATTGTACATTGCCATTAAACAGTTCAATGGCATAGAGGAAACCAAGACGTTTGTTCAGCGGCCCTCCTACCAATTCCACTCCATAGGCTAAGCCTGTAGCCTGGTGACGTTTGTCACTGATGCGGTTTGGGTCCGGTGCAAAGGTATAGCTTCCAAGGTTTGGTAAATGCGACTTTAATGCGCCGATCAGATGATCCAACTGATATTCCGAGTGACCGGCCAAAATTTCTTTGCCATTACGTACGGGTAGATACAGTAGTAAGTCCAACTCGGTGGAGTGCTGAGCCAGTAATTCGGTCAGTCGTTGGTGAACTTGACGGGTGTGATCGTTCTCTGTGGTTTGATCGGTGTCAGATGCCAGGCCGACGGTGCTGTGCTGTTCGATCAGGGGACGTAATTGTTGGTCTTGCTGAATTCGGGTCAGCAAGGTTTTTAGCGTTGTTTGGCGATCGTTCAAGATCAGTTGCGTGATCTTTCGCTGTTGTTCGGTATGGTCTTTTGCGCTGTCGATCAGCAATTGATGGGTATTGGCGTAGTAAAACCACAGACACACGACGGCGGTAAAGGCCAATGCCAAAAAGACACAGGCCGACACCAGACGATGGAACGCTACGCCTTTGCCGGATGCTAAATTACTGAGCCTGGGTGGTGTCATTGGAATACCTAAACGCTCTGTTTTCGAACCGCTCAAGTTGTTTTGGGCGGGTCTCTTGTGTCACCAGTCGGAAGCTGCCGGAATAGATGGTAGGAACGTCTTCAGCCTGGCCGACCAGATCCAGTCCGATGGCTTCAGCCATTGCTACGCCGCTGTCGTCGTTCATGCGCATCACGGTAAAGTCCAGAGTGGCTTTTTTCAGTTCTGCCAGCTCGCTGGAACCGCCCCCCCAGCCGTTTATGAACGGACGATCCGCCAACGCCACTTCAGACATGGCATCCAGTGCGCCCAGTGCGATGTCGGTGGAAGTTGCGTAGATAAAGTCCAGCCGGTTACGGCCTGGTTGAGCGTGATCAGCCAACAGTGCCAGCGTGGCTTGGCGTGCCATGTCCCGATTAAAATTCACGTAGTAACTGTCACGTAACTGATAGCCCGCAGACGCAGTCAGCTGATCTTCAAAAAGCCCGCCGCGAATACGACTGACGTATCCCTGGGTGCCAAATAGTATGGCGTAGTTAGCCCCGTTCGGAAAACGTTTTTTGTACTCCTGTATCAGCAGTTGTGTTCCAACTGCATGATCAAACCCTACGTAGAGAAAAGGCTGCTGTGTCCCGAAGGCTCTAAGAGGGGTGGTGATGTTTTGTAGAATGATTTTGGTTTGCCCCTGGTTCATCACCTGTTCAATCAGCTTTTGGTGTTTCAGGGCATCGAGCGTGAATATCAAATAGTCGGTGCCTTTTCCAAGGCTTTGCTGTATCAGTTTGGTTTGAAGGTTCAGTTCCGAGCCCGGTTTTGTGAAGTGGACGTTTAGCTGATAACGAATTCCCAGTTGTTTCAGTCGGTGTTCAAATGCCGCGATGTTGCGACGCCAGTAATCAGAGGTTTGCAACCCGGGGTTAATCACCAGAATATTTGCTGGGCGCTCGTTATTGATTAACTGCTTCGGCTGACTTTGTACCCGCAGACTAAAGGCTTCCGATTTGCTCTTTTGCTCTGGAAAGGCGGCCAGATATTCATCGATCATCCAGTATTCCTGAAACCGGATGTCCGCATGAATAGGTAAACCAAGAATACAAAGGCTCCATGCCCACAAGACCAGAACACGACGAAGTATCCTGTATGCAAGGGAGGCACGCCGGGTTGCCGGACAGACTAAGCCGTGGTGATTCAGTCGTTCACTTATGGCGGGTTCGCGGTTTGGTTCATGGCGAAAAGCAGAGTTCAGCGGCATACAGTGATTAACGAATCCGGTTTGGCTGTAGAGAGGGCATACTTCACCTTGGTTCAATGCGCTCTTATGGAAGAGCTGTCGTCGTTATGTGTCTGATGAGCATGATACTTTTTTCTTATTGCTCAGAAACTGTAGAACAAGAGCCGCTTAAGATCAAATTTTAAACAGGCTATCTTTTTGTATTTAAAGGGCTTTTACCCATTGTGTGTCAGACAATGGGTTATTTTGGTGCATGTTTGTTTCTGCGCTGATTCACAAGTATCCGAGTTTAGTACTCGGAAAAGCCGGTTTCATTGCGTTGGGGCAAGGTTCTATGCACCACATTGACGTACATTGCCGATATTTCCAAGTTGGCCTGCTATGTGCTTTCAGCTAAGCAGTTTTACTTATATCTAAGCCCGATAGGAAGGACGTCAACGTGAAACCTCGTACTTTTAGTTCATTAATCAAGTTGTTAATTCTGGTGATGCTCCCCGTGGTCATGCCCTCATACGGTTGGGGGATGACGGATGCGGAAGCAATCAATAAGTCCGGACGTCAACGCATGTTGTCCCAGCGCATGATGAAAAATTATTTGATGCTGGGGGCCGAAGTGAAACCCCAGATGGCTCAGCAGCAACTGGACGCCAGTGTGGCGTTGTTCGAACAGCAGTTTCTTGAGTTGCGTGACTATGCGCCCAGTGAAGAGATAAACAACAAGTTGGATAAAGTTGAGTCTTTATGGGTGGTTCATCGTGAGAAAATCATCAGCCCACCCAATAAGGCCTTGGTGCCTGATTTGATGGAACAGAACCTTGCGCTTCTTGTGGCTTGCGATAACGTTGTAAAGGCCATTGAGCAGCACGCAAAAGTAGAGAGTGCGCAACTTGTGAATATTTCAGGTCGCCAGCGCATGCTGTCGCAAAAAATTGCCAAGGCGTATATGGCTTTGTACTGGAAAGTCGATAATCAGGCGCTAAAACAGGAATTTGAACAGGCTGTACAATTGTTTGATGAATCGCTGAAAACTCTGGTAGATTCCAGTCTAAACACCGAAGCATTAAGTCGGTCGTTGCGTAAAGTCGGAAACCAATGGCGCTTCTCCCAGTCCGGATTTAAGTTAGGGGACGATGGGCGTTATGTGCCGACGGTGATTTCAGTCACGACTGAATCCATATTGAAGAAAATGGATCAGATTACCAAGCAATACGAAGAGCTTATGATGATGCAACATCAATTGGCTCAGAACTGAGATAACTAAGAGGCCACCAGTGCAGCAGCCCATCATTGGTTTTCATCAGGATGAACAAGGTGATTGGGTAGCTGAACTGGCGTGCTTTCACGGCCAGCATGTTCGTCATCAACCGCCGTTTATCAATCGCCCTTGGGTAACCACGGCGCAAGGGCGGCAAGCTATGTTAGGCCATTCCTTGAATTGTGTGCGTTGCGATCAGAACGAACCGCCCAACGACATTATCTGGCAAAAACATCACCGCTAACGAGTGGCTGACGACTCTGTTCAGCGATACGATTTCGTCTATAGTGAAGAGACTGTCTGCGGGATGTTATCTCTGCCATGTTGGTCAAACTTCTAGCTTCATTAAGCATACTGCTGCTTGCCTTTCAGGCGAACGGATCGGATTCGCTGTCGTCTGAAGCTCGCGCGTCTGATGCCTCTTCCGATTTGTCGTTCGAAGAAATGCTGGATGCCGATCTCGAAGATCTGATGTCGATCTCGGTCGTTACCCCCAGTCGCCAGGCTCAGTCTTTGTTGGAGGCACCGGTATCGACCTCGGTGCTGACGGCCAGACAGATCATTAACAGTGGCGCCACTTCTTTACCGGAAGCCTTACGCTTGTTGCCGGGTGTATTGGTTCGGGAAATGGTGAACGGTCAGTTTGATGTTCATATTCGGGGGTTTGATAACGTCCCGCCCAACAAAGGCTATCCAGACAGCCTTAATAAGTCGACCTTGATACTTATTGATGGCCGACCTGTCTATAACCACCTGAACGGTGCCATGCTTTGGCAAGAGTTACCCATTGATATTCATGATGTGGATCGAATTGAGCTGGTCAGAGGGCCGGTGGGCTCGCTGTATGGGGCCAATGCAGCTACGGGTGTGATTCACTTCATTACTCATAAAGCGCGCACTGAGCGAAATCACATCAGTTGGAGCAAGGGGGAATATCAGTCGGAAGCGCTGCGAATGCGGTTTTCTTCACAAATCGATGATCGCACGGCTTTGGCAGGGTCTTTCCATCATCAGCAGCGGCAACGTACGGACAACAGCTATTATAATTTTGCCACTCAGGACTATGTGCCGATTGAACAAGTGAATGCGTTCGGAACCAATCTGACGATAGATTCCGCGACGCGTTACCCCGATGTGGCGCAGTCTCAGGATAAGACCGCCATTAATTTATATCTGGATATTGATGATCATAGCAGTACTACCCGTTTTTCCGGGGGAACCACGGTTTCAGATTATCAGGGGGTGTTGTTTACCCGAAACACACCGCTGGGGTTGTATCGATCAGAACACAGTTATTTGGGATTTGATCGTCAAAGCGAGCGCTATTCAGCAACCGTGAGCATGAGGCGGGGTGCGTTTGAGGTGATCTCATTATCCAGATTGGACTTTGAATACAATACCTTTCAGGGCGCGTTTGAATATCATTTGATTCAGCAGGATACATCGCGATTATCGGTTGGCGTCTCGTATGAAAGCGCCCGTTACGATTCGGAGATCTTTTCCGGTGTTGCTGAGCAGGAAAATCCGGCACTGTCGATGCAATGGCATTATCAGCTTACGGATCGCTGGCACGCTGTAACGGCTGTGCGTGGTGATTATTTTCGATCTGCCGAGTCGGTGTTGTGGTCTTATTCGGGTGGCTTGAATTATCGGTACAGTTCACAACTTAATGGTCGCTTCTATCTGGGCAGAAGCTATCAAAGCCCGTTTTTTGTAGAGACTTTTTTTGATTTCGAAACAACGGCACAAAACAGAATCTTTGTGTTTGAAGGGGATACGTCTTTAGATCCGGTGACCATCGACAGTGCTGAATTGGGCGTACGCTATCTTCTGACGCAGCGACATGCGCTCGATTGGGAAGTGTTTGCTTCCCACGTCGATCACTATGCGGATATCTCCACCCAAACAGAGTTGGTGGCGGGGCAGGTACTGATAGATTCTACCTTTGAGAATATAAATACCGAAGCGCTGCAATTGGGTACAACGATCAGTGTTCAGTCTCGCTGGTGGTCTGACTTAACTTCCCATGTGTATTTAACCGTGCAGACCACAGATCTGGAGGACGCTGTTGAGTTCACGGGTGAGCTTGATGATCGGGATCACGAGGCCACGCCGACGGTGTATGGCGGTGCTGTGCTCGATTATCAATTCGCGGAACAGTGGCATCTGAATCTGAATGGCTATTATTTGGCAAATCAGTCGTTTGATTACCGGGATGTGGATGAAGCTAACTCCCGGAAGTCTGATTATTCTGACGACGCCAACTGGATACTGAATGCCAAGCTCAGTTATCGAGCCAATCAATATACCACTTTGTTTATCAATGGCCGAAATCTGGTCAATAGCCGCCAGCCGCAAATGCAGTATCTTGATCACCTTAACAGCCTGTGGATGGCGGGGGTGTCTGTGGATTTCTAATGCTGGCGGTTCGAATGGTTACCGTCTTGGCGGTGCGCTGGGTTGACTATTTAGCCGACCGTCAACGCCAGTAGTAAACTCAACCGGGACAGCGGCCAGCCCGATTCTTCATACCATTGATTGAACTGTGCCTGAACGGCGGCCAGATCCCGTTTGGCGGTGGGCTTTTTATCGACAATGTTGCGTGCTTTCAGCGCGGTTACCACATCGTTGGTGAAAATAAAGGTGTCCTTGTTCACCATCCGCAGGAAGTAAGCGCCCGATGCGCCCCCCAGTTGGCTACCCTGTTTTTTCAGATGTTCCCATAAACCGACAATGTCGGTGACCGGCCATTCGGCGAGGAAGCGGCCGAAACCACCGTGTTCCTCTGAGGTTCTTAACACAAAGGCAGCGTTATCACGAATGGATTTCATTTTACCCAGGTGGCGAATCAGGTCGCGATTTTCCATGTGTTCCGCGATGGCTTCGTCACTGAGGTGCGCATTACCCAGCACATTGAAATTGTGGAAGGCTTTTTCAAAGGCGGGCCATTTTGCATCGACCAAACTGTGTTTTAACCCTGCACGAAAGATTCTCAAACACATCAGCGACAAATAACGATCGTCTGGTATGGCCGCTAATGCTTCGTTTGAAGCGGGTGGGGTTAATCGTTGATCCAACAGACGGTTAACTTCGGCTTGCGAACCTTTCTGGGTTACGGCGTCTTGAAACAGCGCATTGAAACGGGTCATGGCGTATCTTCCTTGATCTTAATTCGCTTTCGAATGCGGGTTGGTTTTGAACAGCCAATCAAACGAAACGGCACTCAAAAAACGGCAATGAAATGAATGACCCTAGAGTAAAGCAAATACGCCCAAAGACCTAACGATAATCAGGTACTGTTGAAAGCTGGTTAGAGACTGGCGATCAGGGCATTTGCTGAGGTGTTGCTGTCCACAAAGACTTTATCAATGTCATGGCGTTGCAGACCAAGATCCCGAAGTGCTTTCCAGGGCACGTCCTGAAGTCGGAACTGCTCATAGAGCTTGGCCGTTTGTAAGACAAGCCCCAGCAGGCCTTGATGTTCTGCCAGTGCCGCTTTGCATTCAGCATCCAACGGCAGTTTGGTTATCAGCTCCTGGATGGGAGTATCAAAAAATAGGTCCAGAGAAGAGAGCATCCCTGTCATATAGAATTTTTCGGGCTGTTCCAGTGCGAAGGTTTTGGCCAGAAGCTCACAAAAGTACGCGCGTTGCAAAGAGATCGCCAGTAAGGACTTGGGCTTGTCATCCAGCTTGGTCATGGTCAATACGGTGGCCCAGCTTTTCAAACGTTCCAGCCCAAGCAGGGACACTGCCGTGGCGATGCTGGTCACTTCTACGGAACGTCGTAATTGTGCGGAATTAATCAGGGCCAACAGTTTAAAGGATAATCCGGAATCACGGGTTATGACGGAGGTAATGGTGTCAACGTCCGCATCGGGATCATTCAGGGCGGTAATCAGGCTCAAGACTGACATTTTGTTGCTGGACAGTACCTGACCTGCCACCAAATTCGGTTTGTAGAGAAAGAAGCCTTGGAATAGGGTGCAGCCTAGCTTCTTACAAAACTCAAACTCTTCCAGTGTTTCAATTTTCTCAGCCAGTAATTCCACAGGATAACGGCGCAGATTGGCAATGGCACCACGCAACTCGGTTCGGCCCATCGCGGGAATTTCCAGTTTGACGATATCGGCGAGTTCCAGCAGGGGTTTGTATTTGTCAAACCAAACGAAATCATCCAGTACGATTTTATAACCTTTGGCTTTCAGTTCCCGGATTCTGGCAATTAAGTGATCATTTATTTCAATGTTTTCAAGAATTTCAATGTACAGCAGCTCAGGGTTAACCGGAGGCAGAACCTCCAACAATTTATCGGTGAAATTAACGTAGGCAGGGAGCCCGCCGGTGATACTGTCGCTCTCACCCAGTGAAAATGCATTGATGAGTACCTGAGACGTGGCTGAATCTCCGTCTACGGTGTTGTTTATGGTGCCGTCTTCAAATCGAAAGAGTAATTCGTAAGCCACGATTTCCTTATCGACATCGCAAATCGGCTGTCTGGCGAGCAATGCTGTATTGGCAGGCACGATGTAGGGTTCCTTTCATTAACTATGAATCATCACCTAAGTGTAGGAAAGATTTCGGGGCTTATTTGGTTATTAAAGGAAAAAATGGGGCTCATGATTTGTAAGCGTGTTCTTTATTAAGGGCATCAATAATCGGACAGTCTTTAATGTCTGTTTTACTGCCTCCGCATTGATTGATCATGGTTTGCAGTGCTTGCTGGAGGCACTCAAGATCAGCGATCTTTTGTTGAATGTTCTGCTGGTGCTGTGTGGCCAGTTGTTTGACTTCGGCACAGCAATGAGCCGGTTCTTCCATGAAGGTGAGTAATTCTCTTATCTGAAGAATACTAAAACCTAGCTCACGAGCCCGGAGAACGAAGTTGAGTTGCTTTATGTAAGGTGAACTAAACACTCTGTGACCTCCTTCTGTCCTGGGAGGGCGGGGTATTAATTGAATCTTTTCATAGTAATGAATGGTTTCTGTTTTACATCCAATACGTTTCGCCACCTGGCCGATGGAAAGTGTGTCTTCAGACATGATTGTTTCCTTGAACCTCTAGTAACTACAGGTTCTATACTAGCTAGATATCGTAGGTAAGAGGCTATTTCTGGGGGAATTCTGTCATGAGTATCCTGGAACGATCAAAACTGACTTGCCCTAAATGTGGTTTTCAACAAGAGCTGAAAATGCCGTTGGATGCGTGCATCTGGTTTTATGAGTGTCCCGGATGTGAACAGATTATCAAACCGAAACCTGGTGATTGTTGTGTGTTCTGTTCTTATGGGTCGGTTGCTTGTCCTCCAAGGCAAATTGATGCTGAGCACGGTGGTTGCTGTGGGTAAATCTTTATATAAGCCGGGGTGGTTAGCCGGGACAACCTTGTTTGCTGCCAGTACAACCCTTGTGTGTTGCGCCTTACCTATCCTTTTGGTGTCGCTGGGGTTGGGAGCGGTGGTCGCCAACATCTTTTACCAGGTGCCAGCAATACTGTTCTTGGCTGAGTATAAAAATTGGACTCTGCTCTTATCATTACTGTTTTTATTAATACTCGCCTGGGTCATTTGGCGACCTAACCAGGCTTGCCCTGCTAATCCGGATTTAGCTGAAGTATGCAGAAAAGCAAGGCGGTGGAATAAAAGGGCCTTTTGGCTGAGTGTTACCCTGTGGGGAACAAGCGTTTTCTTCAGTTACCTCATCCTTCCGCTCATGCGGCTAACTGAATAGGAGGACTTGTCGATGAAGCCATTAACTTTGGTTGCGGTGCTGGCCATATTGGGCAGTCAGTTGACGTACGCTGACCGCTTGGAAGTGCAGGTTCACGGTCTGACTTGTGCCTTCTGTGTAGATAGTCTGGAGCGAAAACTAAAGGCTATAACCTGGGTTCGTGATGTCCGTGTCAGTATGAAAGATAAAACGGTGCTGCTTGAATTAACGGAGGGACATTGGCATGAGGGGGTACTCCGACAGGCCATTCTGGACTCTGGTTTTACCCCGGTAAAGATAGAGGTGCGATCGCATGACCAGGGAATTCAAGAATAGTGGGTACTTAGGGGTTGCTGTATTGCTTCTTTGCGTGTCTGCTGTGACGTCGGCAATGGGGTTACGCTCACTTGTTGCATTGCCTGTCGAAAAAGATGGAGGGGTTGTCCGGAGTGTGTGGGAGCATCAAACCGAAGCGGAATTTATCAGGGCTGCTGCGGCGTACGGATTTACCCCTGAGCAGGCCATGTTTATGGAAACAAGCTATCGTATATCACCCGAAGGTGACGATCAGCAAGGGGAGCTTTCCGTACTGTATCGACATATTGTATGGCAGAAGGATCGTTTTACCGGTACTGATCGGGCGGGCCTGCTAGGTGGAGCAGTGGTACCAACTATCAGTGAACATGAATGGGCCTATCAAGCGGGAGGTGTTTACACACATTTCAGAGAGCGGCATGAAATTGATATGGATGCTCTTTATCTGGTTAGGCACGAACGTTTTGGAAATCAACTTCGCTACGATCTCTCATGGCAGTATCGTTTGCTTCCCGCAGAGTTTCCGGACTGGGGTATCGCTTCAGAATGGCGAAGTGTCCTGGAATTGAACGGGCGCAGGGAAGAGCATCAGGGTAGTTCGCATCTGATAACACTGGGGCTACAGTGGTCTCATCAAACGTGGGTTCTTGAAGGTGGGGTAAGTCAGCAGATGAATGCCTCCAGGAACCCTCAGTATTTGGTGGGCTTTCGTTTTCATTTTTAAGGCATTTCACTCTAAGTTTATTCAGAGGTTCTTTAACTTTCATATCGCGGAAAGGTGGTCTGTTTTTATCTGAAATTAGAGTAATTACTCAGGTTTTTGTTGACCTGGTTGGTCTGGTCAATGAATAATCAACCCCGATAACGATAAAAAGTGTTTAGTTTGATTATTTGAGGGAAGAATTCGTGAGTAACCAACGTCAGCAGACAGGCGCCGGAACAGAGGCATTCGAGTTTGATCAGGTTGTGATTGGCTCGGGATTTGGCGGGGCATGCAGTGCCCTTCGACTGACCGAAAAAGGCTACAAAGTTTTAGTCTTGGAGAAAGGTAAGCGCTGGCAGGATCAGGATTTTCCCTCCACCAACTGGAACTTCAAAAAGTATTTGTGGGCTCCCAAACTGGGTCTGACCGGCCCGTGGCAGATGTCTTTCACGCGAAAGGTGGTGGCCTTGCATGGCTCGGGCGTTGGTGGTGGTTCTTTGATTTATGCCAATACCCATTACATTCCTAACAAAACCATTTTTGAGTCGGAGCAATGGACGCGGACGCGATCAAATTGGTACGACACCCTGTTACCTTTTTACGGCTTGGCACAGCGGATGTTGGGCACCAGTTCAGGTCGATATGAAGGCGTCGCGGATAAGTTACTGAAAGACGTCGCCAGCGATATGGGACGTGAAGAGACTTATGAATTGGTCGATACTGGCGTCTATTACGAAGACCAGTATCAAGCGGCAGACAACAAAGACGAGCCCTACTTTGCAGGGGAAGGGCCAAAACGAGACGCCTGTAATTTGTGTGCCCGCTGTATGATGGGCTGTCCAAAGAATGCCAAGAATACTCTGGAAAAAAATTACCTCTATTTTGCCGAACGCAATGGTGCTGAGATTCGGGCTGAATCCCAGGTCACGCGCATTGAACCCTTACCGGGTCAAAACGGAGAACGAGATGGCAGTGGCGGTTATGAGTTAACGATCAAACAATCGACCGGATGGTTCGGTAAAACCTACACCCTGCGAACCAAAGGCCTGGTCTTGTCTGCTGGTGTGGTCGGAACTCTGAACCTGCTGATGGGAAGCAAGTATAAAGACCAGACATTGCCCAAAGTCTCCGAGTTGATTGGGCGTCAGGTGCGAACCAACTCGGAAACTTTTTACTCTGTCGGTTTCGATACTAAAAATACGTTTAAAGAAAGCGACATTTCTAAAGGGCTGGCGATCACCTCCTCGTTTAAGCCGGATGACATCACCACCATAGAACCTGTTCGTTTTAACAAAGGGTCGGATTCGGCCTGGCTGAGCTTTTCCATGGTGCCCCTAACCGATGCAGGAGGCATTCCTCGGGGTATTCGTTTGTTGTTGAACATCCTCACCCAACCGCTGACCACCTTGAAGTTGATGAATCCGGTGGGTAAAGCCAAACGCAATAATGTGCTGATGATCATGCAAAGTGCAGACAGTTACGTTCACGCAAAATGGAAGCGCGCCTGGACAAAACTCTTCCGCCGACGTCTGACCATTGAACAAGAAACCGGAGATCAAAAACTAACAACCTACTTCGATGTCGGGCAGCAAGTAGCGCGACGGTACGCTGAAAAATCACAAGGCGAAGTCGGTAATGTGGCCTTGGATATTCTGGTTAACACGCCGGTGACCGCACATATCATGGGTGGTGTACCGATTGGTAAAAGTGCTGTCGATGGCGTGGTGGATGAATCCGGTGCGGTGTTTGGTTATCAAGGGTTGCGTGTGCTGGACGGTTCGGTCATTCCTGGCAATTTGGCGGTGAACCCCTCGCTGACCATTCTGGCATTGAGTGAATACGCCATGTCGCAAGTACCGGTTAAAGATGATGCCGCTGCTGCCAAGATTGCTCCCATCAACTTTTCAAAACCTCTGCCTGGCATGGTCTCGGCGCTTGAGGGCGAAGGGGATTTGTTGAAGGAGGCAATTCGCCGGTCTCAAATGGTTCAGAGGGTGAATTCAGTAGGTACTGAAAACCCGTGTTAGATGCTGTGAGAGCCGACCTTTCCTGAAAATCTTCCTATCTTGATGCCTCATCACGGGGCATCGATGCATGCAATGATCAATTTGCCGTTTAGAATCCGTTTACCTTATTGATAATTCTATCTATTTAAATAGAATAGCGGCGCTTCGCCTTCTTATTGGTTTTAGTTATAAGAATAAAAAGTCGGGACAATCAGAGGATGAAGACCGTAATCTATAAAAAGGATTGATACATAATGTTGAAAAAACTAACTCTTTCGGCTGCTCTACTTGCTGCAGCATCTCACGGATTCGCGCAAAACTCTGATAACCTTGGTAAGTATGCTAAAGGTGGGTATGTAGGTTCTTTCTTATCTCGAAACACTATTGAAGCAGATGGCTATGGCTATGAAATTGAAGCTGAGCCAAGCAGTTTTGGTGTACGCGCAGGTTATTACGTTGTGCCTTTCGTTGCTCTGGAAGCTCGTTACAGTGTTGAAGTGAGTGATGACAATGCTGAAGTTAACAATATCGACAGCGGTGTTGAAGTGAGCTTGCCATATAACTATGGCGCATTTGTAAAAGCGGGTTATCCGACCAAACATATTGAGCCATATGTTTTGCTTGGTTGGAACAAATTTGAATTAGAAGCCGAGACAAATGGCATGAACTCATCGACCACGGATAGTGGTATGGCTCTTGGTTTGGGCTTGGGATTATTTTTCAATGATTCAGTAGGAATGAATC
>JBFHTA010000051.1:0-17318 GCA_041590855.1 Pseudomonadales bacterium | reverse complement strand
TTGATGATGTCTCTGGCTTCACCAAACCCTTGCTCCACACCTTGACGTGCAGCTTCACCAAGTTCCTGAATGCGCTCTTCAGACGCACCAGCAGCACGCTCCCGCTCAATAAAACCTTCAACAAAACCGGCAACGGTATCTACAACCTGGTCGATATCGAAGAAGCCTGTGGCAGATTCGGTTTCCTGAGGTTTCTCAAAACCGACGTTGGACAATTTATTACCAACAATCCGACTAAGAAGATCACCCGGAGAGGTTAAAGAAACCTTCTTAGGTTTATCAACGGCCTCGCCCGCTTGTTCAGAAGCGGTTTGAGGAAGTTTATCTGATTTTGCTTGCCCACCGAAAACTGACTGATAGGCATCCAATGCGCCTGTAAAATTAGTGCTGAAGCCAACCATTTGAATTCACCCAACGTTAAAATGAGACCAACCTATCTCTGTTATCGGTCATCATTTAAACAGCTTTAGCTAAATTTTGTATTTTTTTTGTACATCAGACGAGTGACAAATAAACCAGCATTGGTGGATATTACTTCGGCGCTCGAAATCCTTAGGAATCGTCTTTAAAGATACGTCTCTAATGGCAAAGTCAGCCAGCTCATCATTCGATAATTTAAAGCTTCTGAGGTTATTCGAGAAAATCAGCACACCGTCTTCTGACAATAGCTTCATGGCATTTTGGATTAACTCAACATGATCTCGTTGGATGTCTAAAACACCGTCCATTTTTTTTGAGTTTGAAAAACTAGGCGGGTCCATGAAGATAATGTCGTAAGTACCCGAGGCCTGCTCTAGCCATTCCACGCAGTTCGCTCGAATAAATTGGTAACCACCGCCCTGCAACTCATTTAACTGAAAATTATCAGAAGCCCAATTCAGATAAGTGGACGACATATCAATACTGGTCACTTGACTGGCACCGCCCAGTGCTGCTTGAACAGAAGCCACCCCGGTGTAACAAAAGAGGTTTAGCACGCGTTTTTCAGGCGCCTGTTTAGCGATCCACTTTCGGATTGGGCGATGATCTAGGAATAAACCGGTATCCAAATAGTCGGTCAGATTAACTTTCAACTGAGCCTTATCTTCACGAACGGTAAAATAGCCATCCTTTGTATCCATGCGCTCATACTGACTCTTGCCAGACTGCTTGGCTCGCTGCTTTAACGCGATCTCTGAACGATCAATTTCAAACACATTAGAAACGGCATCCAGTATTTCTGCCAACCGTTGTTGCGACTTATGAATAGGGACCGTTTTCGGAGGAGCATATTCCTGAACGTGAAGACGACCTTCATAGTAATCAATCGCAGCGGAATACTCAGGCAAGTCAGCATCGTACACTCGGTAACAACTGGTACCGGTTTGCTTCAACCAGGGCTTCAGTTTCTTCAAGTTCTTTTTAATGCGATTAGCCAGCATTTCCGATCCTTCAGATAGCTGCCCTTCTTCACGAATCATCCCTTTGATCGCAGACTCTCTTGTCAACTTAAACAACAGTAATCGGGTATCAATGGCCCCGTTCTGGAGCTTGTACTGCTTGAACGGCACCCAAGGCAAGCCTTTTGCTAACTCCCAGTTACCAGCATATATAGCGGCATGATAACCTTCAAAATGGTTAAGGAACGCCTTGCCAAGTTCCCGATAGAGAACGGCCACATCGTGCTTTTCTTCCAGGCGTTCACCGTAAGGTGGGTTGGTCACCACCAGACCTTGCTTACAAGGTACCGGATCAACGTCCTGGAACGATCGGTCAGTGAACTGAATAACTTCACCCACGCCGGCACGTTGCGCATTTTCCTTAGCTTTTCTAACCACTTTGCTGTCTTGATCTGAACCGAAATAAACGCGCTCAAGCGTTTTAACCCCTTCGGTTCTTAACTGCCGGGCTTCATTCACCAGACCCTGCCAAAGTTTGGCATCGTGACCTTTCCAAAACTCAAATCCAAAACGGCGTCTTGTTAAGCCTGGCGCAATATTCGCTTTCATCAGCGCGGCTTCAATTAATAAGGTGCCACTACCACACATAGGGTCGACAATTTGATCATAAGGTGTATCGGCTTTATGCCAACCGGCGCGCATCAAAACAGCAGCAGCCAGATTCTCTTTCATCGGGGCCAGGCCGGCAGCGGGTCGATAGCCACGCAAATGCAGACTTTCACCGGATAAATTAATAAACGCCTGGAAGCGCCCCTTCTTAAAGAAACCGTAAACACGAACGTCCGGAGACTCTTTATCAACTGAAGGACGTTGGCCACCTATCTCAGTGAAGGTGTCGACAATGGCATCTTTAATTCTTAACGCGCCGAACTGGGAATTGGTGATGGCACGGTTGGTTCCCATAAAGTCAATTCTGAAGGTATTGGCGGCTGAGAAATGATCCTGCCAACGCACGCTGCGCGCAATGGCATACACATCATCGCCATCTTTGGCTTCACCTTCAGCAATTTCGAGCAATACACGACTGGCTAAACGTGACCACAACAGAATTTTATAGGCTTGCTCCAAGGTTGCTTCTAACATTACTGCTCGTGGAGATTCTTTTGCCTTAACGTCAATTAAAGCCTGTAACTCTTCAATCAACAGACTTTCAACGCCAGGAGGGCAACTTACAACGAGCTTATATGTGTGCATTAGGGAAACCTATAAAAAGAGAGGAACTAACAGAATAGATGCTGATACTCAGCAGGTGCGAATGATACCTGAGCCACTTTAGATTGAACAGATAAGAAGCACAGGTTCACAGCTGGAAAAGAAAGGCGATTTATTCGGCAAAGCGGTACTGATTCATTCGTTCTTTCTGCTCGGGTTTCTGACTGTCGGAACCGGGGCGTTGACGATCTGATCTATTGCGCTGAGTATTCTTATTTTCCATTAATTCATCGTACTTGGCTAACTGCTCGGCAGTAAAGACAGACGAAAGCTGTTCCCGGGTTTCAGCGTGTTGTTGATCCATAAAGGCTCGGATTTTTTCACGTTGTTCTTTCATCACGTTTCGGAACTCGCGCTGTTGGGAATACGTCAGATCCAATGCTTCTGCAACTTCTTCCGGGCGGATATGGCGAGGGGCTTGCCCTTGCTGATCCGGTCTTTGGCGCTCATACCCCATCGCAGGTGAATTATGTTCATTGGCGCTAATCAGACCGTTACAACCTAAAGCCAGAAATACACCCAGAGTAATCTGTAATCGTCTCATTCAAGTATCCTTAATGTTCTAACTTCTCTATCTGCCCTGATCTCTCAAGCTGAGGGGGGCTCATACTTGTAACCGGCACCATAGACAGAACGGATCAACTCTTCCTCTTCCATCACGGTGGCTATCTTTTTCCGCAGTTTTTTTACATGACTGTCGATGGTTCGGTCGCTCACCACCCGATGATCACTATAGATGGCATCCATTAATTGCTGACGACTAAAAATGCGCTCGGCTTCCTTAAACATGGCCGAAAAGAGCTGAAACTCTAAGGTTGTTAAATCCAACGGAGTATCTTTTAACTTAACTTGCATCTTCTCTTCGTCTACGGCTACCACCGAACTGGAATCATTGGTAGGCTCACCGGCCGATAAGTTGATGCGTCTAAACAATGCTTTTACCCTGGCTACAATCTCACGGGGGCTAAAGGGTTTGCACACATAATCATCCGCTCCGATTTCCAGCCCTATCAAACGATCCACTTCTTCTACTTTGGCGGTCACCATGATAATGGGCACATTGGAAAAGCTTCGGGTCTTACGAGCAATCTCGATACCATCCATTCCTGGCAGCATTAAATCCAGCAGAATTAAATCCGGTGCCTTCTGTTGAATTGCATCGAATGCCAAAGCCCCGTCATGAAAACTTTGCGTTTGAAAGCCGGCAGCCAGAAGATAGTCTTCCAGCAAACGCGCCAGTTTAATTTCATCCTCGACGATATAAATTAACGGCGTTGAGGCTGTCATATTTGCTCCCTTCTGATATAAACAAGACGTTTATAAACCACGCATTCTAAACAGGGAAACGGATACATACCTTTAATCCCCCCAAACTGGAGTGCTCACATTTAATCGATCCTCCGTGCGCTTCTGTAATGTTTTTACAGATTGCCATACCTAAGCCTGAACCACCTGTACTCCGGCTTCGGCTTTTATCTACCCGATAGAGTCGATCAAATAATAATGATAAGGACGCTGTGGGTACGCCAGGCGCACCGTCTTCGATAGTGATTTGGTGTTCGGTTTCCTGGCAATCAAGACAAACCACAACATCAGACGGAGTATCTGTGTACTTAAGGCTATTAGAGAGTAAATTGTTTACCAACTGTTTAAGCCTGGTACGATCACCACGTATCATCTTAGGCTGACCTCGCACCACATACTTAAGCAACAACCCCGCTTTCTCAAACAAAGGCTCCATAGCACTGACCGAATGTCTTAACAACGCGTTTAAATCGATCATCTCCATTTGATAGTCCAACGCTCCCGCATCGGACAGCGTAAGCTGACGAAGGTCGGCAATCATCTTTTCAAGCAGTGCCACTTCTTCTTTTAAACTGTGGACTGCATCCATATTCAAAGGGCGAACACCATCACTGATGGCTTCAATCTCTCCTTTAAGAACCGCCACCGGCGTTCTGAGTTCATGAGCAATATCCGAACTCCAGTTAAGCCGAGATTGTTCATTCTTTTCAAGCACTTTCGACAAGAAATTAAAGTCTTTTACAAGCTCACCTATTTCATCTTTTAACTTGGTTTCAGAACCTCTCAGCTCGACTTTCTCGCCATAATGACCCGCCGAAAGCTGGCGAGCACCTTTGGCTACCAGCATTAACGGATGCGATATTCGATTAGCCAACCACCACGCGATCAACACGCATACGACTAAAGCCAATGCGGATATGACAACATAGCCAATCACCTGATGCTGGATGAACTCTTTCTCTTGCTGGGCAAACACCGACTTCTTGGGTTTATATGCAACGTACGCAGTTAATTTGTCGCCATCGTAAATCGGGAAATAAGAAGCCTTATCGTCAGGCCAAATTTTTCCAAATACAGGGACTTTATCCAAATCGACAAGAGCAATGTGACTGGAAAATGCGGCTATTGGCGGAGGTAATCGCCCGTGCTGCCCCCGCTCATTTCGGTAATCATCCCGATAACCTCGTGGTTCCGGAGGCGTATCGTACAGCGCTCTACGCTGATCCTTATCACTGACAGACAACAGAGAATCTTTGATAGTATCGTGCCAATCCCGTGGTGAGATACGTCTGAGTCTAATCTCTTCCCGTGTGACCCGACTTGTCATTAGTTCTGCTACTTTTTTGACCGCATTCTGTTCTTTTTCGGTCACATATTCGAGCAAGCCTTGATAAAAAGAATAGACATTAAACACCAAAAACAGCGTTATCAGCGCAAGTGAAAAGCTGATAAACACAACAAGCAGGCGGGTTCTTAGGCGTTTAAAATGGAACATTACAGCACAGTCACTGAAGCAGTCATACGGATAAGTTCTTTCCAAACCTATCACAAGATGTCAGAAATACTGAGAAAAGAAGTAAAACTTCCTCATTCTTTCCACAGTTCTCCCTTCGTGCCTCAATCAAAGGACTACCAAAGAGAGAACCTGAAAAGAACAAGAACGCTGAGATAGGAGCTTACTGAGCGGGGCTCCCTACCCTAGTGCGTATTCACGTTTAAGGTAAGACAGAATTTTTTTAGATTGAAAAAGTTCGGTGCCGGTATTTGGGTCTATCAGAAACGGTACCATCACCTCATGGTATTTATTCAGGAATGCCTCGCGCTTGGACCCCTTAACCGGTATGTATGGACCAGTATGCATGCGCATGATTGCAGGCCCCATATCAGCTTTTTGCTGCTTGCCTAAATTAACAAGTTTGTATGGCAACTCCAGTTCACAGAGTAATTCTCTCACTGGGCGAGAAAACGGGCTGGATTCGAAACTATATAACATCAATGGTTGCTCTGGTGCTTTAGAAGGCTTGGCCGTCTTTCCTTTATTCATTCGAAGCGTCTCAATAGACGCATCCAGCAGAGAATTCAGCACACCATGAGAGGCTTCCGCCGAATACTTGGCAGGCACGTTTTTTTGACCGTATGTAGGATACAAATACTCCAGAATTGCATCCTTTCCTGTGACGGCCTTGCCCGTATTTTTATCCAGTAGAAACGGCAGCTGAAGAGCTCCGGACAACTCCTTAAGAAGAGATTGAAACCGTGTTCCTTGCTCAGGACAAGGATAAATACACACATCAAGATTCAGTTCTGTGATGGCCTGACGAACACTTCTGCAGTCAGAACATAACTCGCGGTCGAACAAAAGAATGTCTTCTGATGGCAGCTTGGTTTTTCTAGAACCTGTTGTGCCTTTCCATCCGGTTAGGGTGGATACCAATGTTGAAGAGTATATGTTGATGAAGTGATCTATCATTGATTCCATTCCTTATTGAGTCTCAATTTTAATGTATCGGGTCAGTCTGTTACGGGATTAAACGCTACCTCAATATTCAGACGGATCGAATTATTCTTCAATCGAAATATACATGAGGAAGCTAAAATGCGTTATATGATAACAAGTCAGAGTTTCGCTCCGCAGTCGTAGCAATAGTTTGCTCCAACTCTATGATCTCTTAACCCGCAGCCTGAACACTTCAGGTCCAACGCTTTGTCGCCCCGTAAGGTATTGGCCAACTCTGCCGTGAAGATACCAGTAGGCACTGCAATGATGCTGTAACCCATAATCATCACAACTGAAGCTATGGCCTGCCCCAGGGATGTGTGAGGAGAAATATCGCCATACCCCACTGTCGTCAGAGTAACAATTGCCCAATAAATACTACGAGGGATACTGGTAAAGCCATTATCCGGCCCCTCTATGACGTACATGACCGAACCGAAAATAGTTGCCAAAGTAACCACGAAGAATAAAAACACCGTCACTTTCTGACGGCTGGCATTCAAAGCAGATAACAAAAAGTTCGCCTGATGGATGTAGGTGGATAACCTAAGCACCCTGAATATACGAAGCACCCTGAGAATACGAATCACCAAAAACTCATTGGTTCCCGGAATCATAAGCGCAAGATAAGTAGGAACGATCGACAGCAGATCAACAATGCCATAAAAACTAAAAATGTATTTGAACGGTCTGGGATTTACCCAAATTCGGGTAACGTATTCGATCGTGAACAGTATGGTAAAAAACCACTCAACACCACTTAACCAAAAACCATGACGGAGATTAATGCGTTCTATACTGTCTAACATAACAGCACCAACGCTTAACAGAATGGATAAGATCAATAGCACATCAAAGGCCTTACCGGCCTTTGTATCGGTTTTATAAATAATATCAAAGACTTGATCTCGCCAATCATTAAAACGAGTCATTGAAATCAGGCTCCTTTTTTCTTAGCCTTAACGTTTTTAAAAGACGTATTTGATTGAAGGTCTATCATGTCGAAAGGTTTAGATAAGCACAAGCACCGCAACGAAAGTCTTTCTTATTTCGGAAAAGATCTGGTGCGCCGTTCCGGCTCTCATTGCGAGCTGTGTAATGCCAGTGGCACCAAGCTCTCTATTTTTGAAGTGCCACCCGTTCCCAAAGAGCCAGACTTTGATCATTGCATCTTTATCTGCGATACCTGTCTGACTCAAATCGAAAAACCAAAAACACTTAATTCGGACCACTGGCGCTGTTTAAACACATCCGCCTGGAGCCCCGTTCCAGCCGTTCAGGTCATGTCTGTTTTAATGATCGAACAGCTGATTGATGTGACCAAAGAAAATGATTGGTTACTCGAACTGAAAGATCAGTTGTACCTGACGGATGACATTCTAAGTTGGATTGAAACAGCTCAAACAACCAAGTAGCTACATTAACTTATTTCTGTAACCTATTGATCTAAAAAGAGATCAATAAACGGATATAAAGATAGTCCCAGTACAAACAGGATCGCAGCCAGTGCAAGCACGAATCGGACAGGTCGTTGCCAAAAACTTGCCCATAGTGAAGACAACACGCTGGTCTGCATTAAACCCTGTTGCTCATTTTGAAAACGAGCTTGTCTCTCTGCCTGATACTCATTGAGCAAGCCTTTTGCTTCGTCTGCTTGTGAGCCATCCGGCAACCAGATGCCTGGCATTGACACACCCCAACGTCCGGCGGTGGTTTCGTAAAACTCGATTGAATGCTTGTCCAGCAAAGCTCGTACTTCATCCGCCTCTTCCTCAGAGACACCACTTAATCTAAACAGCAATACAGGCATTGATTTGTTCCAACATTGTACAAGGGTTTTTGTAATCTAAAGAGATCGCATGATACGTGGAATCATGCTGTAACACCAAAGCCGGAAAGCCTTCATTAGACAACGTTCGACTTAGTTTTATCTCATTGAGTAATTCAAGGTGAGTTGAATGATCTCTGAAAATACGTATAAATTCGCGGGTTAGTTCAGCAGGTAACGTAAACTTGCTTAACAGATCATCGAACACCAGTGTTAACACACTCGCGTCAGAAGGATTCATTGCTTTCAAATAATAAGCTCGTTGTATTGCATCTATCATTCCCTCTTCCAGCTCAATCACCAAACCGTTACTGTCTTTTGACAAGTAAGATTGACCAACCAGTCTGGCAGCCAAAACCGCACGACATGCAGGATAGGTAGCTCGACGAGGCTGATTGTGTATCCAAAAATCAAAATTAAATTCCGTCCCCAGGTATTCGTTAATTCGATACCAATGGCTCTGAATTTGCTGTTGCATAGCAATAGGCATGGGCTTATCAGTATCGGGCGCGAGTCCACCTAATACATTGCGGATGGGTACATTTCGATCAGCAAGCAACGTTTTTAACTTATCCCATGTTGGCCGGAATCCCCAGCACCAGGAACACATAGGATCATGAATGTAATATAAGCAGGTAGCCAAGAGCTTGATTCTCCTTTCAAATCGAGCTCATTGTAAAATAAAAAAAGAGCCACCACAGTTATTCTGTGGGGCTCTTTTTAAGTTAGCAGACTTGGTCTGCCAGAACTTATGCTTCTGCTTTCTTACGAGTACGACGAGTCGTTTTCTTTGCAGCCGGTTTTTCAGCCTCTGCTTCTGCCGGAGCTTCTTCCGCAACGGCTTCTTTTTCTTCACCAACGATTTCAGCAACAGCTTCTTTAGTGTCTTCAGCAGCTTCTTCTACTGCTTCTTTAACGTCTTCAACCACTTCTTCAACATCTTTCTGAAGTTTAGAAAGCAACTTATCAATGAACTGGCTAGCGCTCTTGTTTAATTCGCGTACATTATCAAATGCAGACGCTACCTTTTCATTGTGCTTAACACGTACATCGTCAGTTGTTAGTGTTTTGGCTTTTTCTTCGATGCTCTCTACATAGTCAAACGTTTTACCAGAAACACTTGAGTAATATTCTTCAACTTTGTTGATGCCTTGCTCAATTGAAGTTTCAACTTTTGATTGGATGTCTTTAAGTTTGCTCATGGTCTATTCCACCTTTTTAAGTCAACAAGAAATACTAAATAACTGGTGCAGAGGTTTGATGCGTAAATACGCCCTCGTTGTTGAGCCAAACTAACAATGAAAATTAGACTGAACACCCTAAAAATCCGACAGACATGGGCTTTCTAGACATCTAATGCAAATCATTCGTAACAGATCACATCAAATCTAATAATTAGGTATTAGTTGCAATCTCATCTACTTATATCAGTCTATTACCTTGAAAACACGGGATTTTCTGAATCACTTAATAAGACACCGTCAACCTTTTGATAACAAAAATTCTTGAACGCTTGCAATGCCGGAGAAAGAAATGCGGTATTGGGATAAACAAGATAAAAATCGATATCCTCCATTTTATAGTTCGGAAGAACACGGACCAATTCGCCTGACATCTCAGGACCATTCGAGAGAAAACTCGGTAACACCCCGATACCAACGCCATCTACCAATGATTGTTTTAGAAAAAGTAAGCTATTTACATTAAGCACTTGATTCTTGAGCGCTACCTTGACGATTCCCTCATCACCGATCATTTTGATCTTATCCTGACGCCACGTATTAAAAGACACCCAATTCAGGGCCGATAAGTCTTTTGGACTCTCAACCGATTGGCAACGCTCCAGATACTCTGGACTCGTAAACACACCTCTTTCACACAGAAATAAATGGCGACAAATAATGGATGAGTCCTCTAACACACCACCACGGATAGCGCAGTCTATGCCCTTACCTACCAGATCTTCCGCGCCGTCAGAAAGAATAACTTCCACCTGAACCTTAGGATGCGTCTTGATAAATTCATTCGTTATTTCCGAAAAGACCTTCAATCCCATTGCTGTGGGATAAGTGATTCGCAGAACACCTGACGGTTCGACTTGCTGACTCTTGATGAGTTGTTCAGATCTTAACAGCTGAGATACCAGAGGCTTGCAATTATCAAAGAATATCTGCCCCATCTGTGTCAGGGATAAACGTCGGGTTGTCCTGTGGAGCAACTGAGTTTCCAGCTCCTCTTCAAGTTCCTTAACCTGGCGACTGACTTTCGACTTAGTCATCCCCAACTCCTCTGCTGCAATCGTAAACGATCCGGATTGCGCCACCGACAAAAACACCAAGGTTTTGTTTAGATCCATCTAATTATCTCACCAATAAAACAATAAGTTCTCAATAAAGCGGATTATCTCAAAAAATAATATTGATAGTGTGTGTAAACGTGAAATGGCTTTCAAAACTTCACTACAGGAATCA
Source organism: Pseudomonadales bacterium (assembly GCA_041590855.1). Lineage (GTDB taxonomy): Bacteria > Pseudomonadota > Gammaproteobacteria > Pseudomonadales > Litoribrevibacteraceae > Litoribrevibacter. The sequence continues at coordinate 6,566 of JBFHTA010000051.1, read as the reverse complement.
ACCATGTTTAGTCCAAAAGCACACAAAAAAAATTACATCGCACTGGCATTAACCCTCGCCTTGGGCGCAAATGCTCATTCGGCAGTGACTGATGACTCAAGCATCCCCTTTAAACACAAAGAGCTTTACCCTGAAGGCATTGATTACAACCACAGTAATGAAGCATTTTATGTCAGCTCGGTACGAAAGGGAGTGGTCTCACTGATCAAGAAAGATGGTACAAGCTCGGTTGTTATCAATGACCAAGAGCTTGTATCTTCAATTGGTCTGAAGATTGATGAACGTAGAAATCGTCTCATCGTTTGTAACTCTGACCCTGGAGTGTCAGCAAAAAGTACAGACAAAACCCGAGGCCAACTGGCAAGTGTGTCAATTTATGACCTATCGACGGGTGAAAAGCGCCAGACCGTTCGTTTAACAGATGTGTTATCTGATGCAAAAAAACAGAGCTCAGGACATTTAGCCAATGACGTTACGGTTGATGCTAATGGCAACCTATACATTACCGATAGCTTCGCTCCCATTATTTATAAGGTTGATCCCGAGGGCAATGCTTCTGTATTCATTGAAGATGAAAGCTTAAAAACGGCAGCAGGCACCTTTGGTCTTAATGGCATTGAATACCATCCGAATGGTTACCTTATCACCGCCATCTATGATTCAGGAAAGCTGTTTAAGATTCCGTTAAATGCACCAAAATCACTGACCGAAATCCAGTTTAAGACCCCGAAAGCCATTAAGATCGACGGCTTGCTTTTAACCGATTCAAACTCTCTAGCCGTTGTAACCAACTCTCTGGAAGGACCGAATTACCCCAACTCAGTTCTCAAACTCAGTTCATTTGATGACTGGAAAAATGCGCAAGTACAAGCACATTTCGACACGGGTACCACCTTCCCTACCACCCTGACTGAAGTGAACAACGAGCTTTTCGTAGTCTACAGCCACCTTCATCAACTGTTCAGCGGCAACAAACAACCCGTCGAAGATTTCACCATTCAGAAGGTCGAGTTCACTGCCTTACAGCCCTAGGGGCTACTTAGGCAAAACCAAATCCAGTTCTCAAAGAAATCCAATAATCACAATTCAAACAACCAAAACTTGGAGTACTTAATGAAAGCTAAACTTAAGACGCTCATTCCGGCACTTTGTCTGTCTACCGTAGCCTTGTCAGGCAGCGTTTCCGCTCAAGGATTCAAGGCGCAATACGTTCCTGGACATGCTTGCCACGGCGGTAACACTTTTAACGGGCAACAACTGACCGACTACGCACATACAGAATCCTTTCTTCCTCCTTCTGTTTTCCAGTTCTGGAATAACTTCTACATTTCTGAAGTGGGCGCACAAGGCGACGTCGAAGCTCAGGAGATTACCGAAAATACACCTCTTGATACGCCAGTCGTTACTATCTATAGCGACTCCACCAAAGACTTCATCATGAGCCTGGGTATGGACCTTGATCCATCCTTAACGCCTGAAGAAGAGTTCAACGTGCCTATTGCCCAGGCATATACCATGACTGGCTCAGGACCAAGAACCCAGATTCCAACCATGTCAAAAGATGTTCATAAGTTTATGGCTGTTCAGAATCGAACCGAAGACATCACGGTAGCAGACTGGAATAAAGCCAAAGGAAGAATGCACCTGACTTGTCGTGGTGACGATAAAGGCAGCGTTAGTCTGACCGCACGAGGCTTGGTTCCTAACGGCGTTTATACCGCATGGCAGGTATTTGCTGTTACCAATCCGCCTAATGGTCAACAAGGTCCGATCCCTATGACATTCAGTCCAATGGGTGGTTTAGACAACACCATAGTTGCCGACAAGCACGGCCGCGCGACCCTGAAACGCCAGCTGAATTATTGCCCGCTTGAACATGAAAACCCACTTATGTACGTCTCCCTATTCCTTCACTGGGATCACGTCCTGTACGGCGCGGGCCCGGTCATGATTGACCAGGGCATGATTCCTGGTCGCGTTGGTTCAAACCATCTTTGCTTCCCGACGGGTGACTACCTGTAAGTTCGCATGACTGTCGGTTGACTTAATCATTTCAAGCGGACTGGCATTCCGGTCCGCACAAAACTTTGCACTTAAAGGATTTATTATGAACCTGAACAAAGCATTTGCTCTTTTCTCAACACTGGCGCTAGCCGTTTCTGTATCCGCCACAGCCCAATCCGCTGAATTTCATAACTTCAAGTTTAAGCGATCCACTGTTATCGAAGGCTATGTTTCTCACGGCGTAAATATCTATAACGGCCAGCGAATTGCCGACTACAGCAACTACTCTCCGATGGTGCCTTGGTTAAACCCTACTCCACTAATTGATGAGGTCAGAGCTTATGACGAAGCCAATAACACCGCCAGCGTCATCACTGAATCTACTGATCCTTCATCACTGATTGCTACATCAGACACCTTCTTTAACTTCATGAACCCAGGTGGAGTAATCGATCCAAAAGTCATTGACGCACCAATCGGTACGATAGGCTCAAACTACTTCGGCTACACGGCGGCAACTGACCGTATCGTTCCAGAACAATACCCGATGGCAGGTTCAGAGCCTTCTGTATATCTGGCCAAAAGCGTAAACAGCACGCCGACCGTAGAGCAATGGAATGAGATCAGCGGATTAATTACCGTACGTGAAAAACCAAACGGCTATCACAAGGTAAGAATCACTATTAAAGATGGCATTCCTAACGGCCTTTATACGCTTTGGGATGTAGGCGCGGTGAATCCACTGACTGAAAACGAGCAAGGGTATGCTGTCCCTATGGGTGGTCTGCCGAATGTCATGATCACAAATGAAAAAGGCTGTGCTTACAAAGAAATTGAAATGCCTTACTCCATTGTGCGTGAGTGTAAAGAAGGCGCGGAGTCTTGCTCAAGTTACATTAATGCCGTCTATCACTGGGATCAGCAAGTATATGGTGCATCTCCTGGCCAAACATTCCTTGGCTTACCCGCTGGCGTTCTTGCCGCTAACCAGCTTACCTGGCCTACATCAGGTGATTTATTGATTGATGCACCGACAGATGCACCCAAGCATCACGGATGTTTTCGATAAGTAGAGCGATTGGTTGGTAAGAGTATGTGTATCTGTCAGAGATTCAAACTCATACCAACCATTTTTATTAAACATAAATTTTATTTGTTCACTTTTACTTAACTTTATTATTAGTTTTCCAGCATTGTTGAGTAAAGATTCTGGCTTTTAGAATGAGCCATCAACTATCCAAGGAGAAAGGTTATGTCCGCATACGTAATTGTTGGGTTTACCCCAAAAGATAAGGAAAAGCTTCAGGAATACAGCGCATCCGTTCCGCCGACGCTTAAAAAATACTCGGGTGAAATGATCGCAAAAGGCACCATCGAACAATTACACGGAGACAAGGAACATGCAATGCAAGTCATTGTTGGTTTCCCAAGCAAAGATGATGCGTTGTCCTGGTACAACTCAGAAGAGTATCAGGCTCTGATTCCTGTGCGTGATCAGGGAATGGACGCCAAATTTCAACTGATCGGGTAAAACAGGCAAGACCAATAATGAGAAAGGCATACAGCTCCATGCATCAAAAACCTAACACTCTGCAGGATCAGTAAACGCCTTCAAGATGGAACCATCTCATCATAATCGGGTGTATGTAGCTCCTTACATACACCTTTTTTTTGTCCAAAACTTGAGGAAGAACCAATGAAACCTTTAACCTCCATGAGCACAACAGCAGTCATAATGATACTTACGTCCAGCGCGTATGCTTTCCCAAACCATTGTCAGGATGAAACGACCGGTACTCCAATTTACGTAAACCAACATGCCAACACCAGTGGCGACGGTTCAAGCTGGGAGACAGCTTACACCTCGCTCCAAGACGCCATCAGCAGCGCTTATCTAACACCAGGTAAAGATACTATCTATCTGGCATCTGGCAACTACCTATTAACCAACGAACTTTCTGACTTACCGGATAATCTTACTATTCAGGGGGGAGAGTCAGTATTCCCAGGTCGAAATTTGCGATCTGGCGAGCGCACGACACATATCCAAATCAACTCAGATTCAGACACCTCGCCTTTCTATACGGAGAATAATTCCGCACTCAAGTTGAAGAATCTGAAAATTACCGGAGGCAAAGCTTCAGGAGCACTGAACCAAGACGAGTTAAATCGCTCAAACCAGCTCCGAGGTGGCGCCTTGTTTGCTGTTAACAGTCATGTGACCATCTGCGATAGCGAGTTCAGTTATAATCAGGCAACCAAATTTGGTGGTGCCATCTATTTAGAAGGAGGACAACTCTCCATCATTGACAGTCGTTTCAGCAAAAACCAGGTTATCCGTTCCGAAACCGATGTTCACGATACGCTTGAAGAAGCTGATACTGACGGTGGTGCCATTGCCGTCCACAATGCAAGCCAGGTGTATATTTCAGGAACTGTTTTTGAAGAAAATCTGGCAGGAGATGACGGTGGTGCCGTCGCCATTCGTAAATCCAACGTTAACGTTCAAAACTCATTATTTAAGAAAAACCGTTCAATTGGCTATTTAGTGCCGTTCACTCAACCCACTATCACAGATGACTTTGTGACCAGTTTTGGTGGTGGTCTTGCCGTCCACAATGAATATGATCCAACCAGTACCCATGATCAAATAAAGACAGTTACTATCAATAACAGTCGTTTTATCAATAACAGAAGCTCGATTGGCGGTGGCGTATTTGTATTAGGCTCACCAGGAAACCAAACTTATGTTTCCAATACTGTATTCAAAGGTAATGGCGGGAACGGCGTACCTATCGACCAGCCAGGCACCAACCTTGACGGCATTGAGTTCGGTAACGGCGCGGCAGGAATGCTATTAACCGGGACTCGCCAAGGTGATCGAGAAATCAATGCCGATGGAGATTTTGTTCGTCCATTGCACCAAGCCTACATAAGCAATACTCAGTTTAAAAACAATGAGTCCAGCTACAGTGGTGCCTTGGTGATGATCAGCCTCAACACGCACATTTCCGATACCCTTTTCCAAAATAACACTGCAAGATCTCGTGGTGGCGCTATATGGAACCAGAATTTCTTTGCATTATTTGATCAATTCGCCGGGCTGGCTCCGGATCTAGGTTCAACCGAGATTCATGACTCAATCTTTCTGAACAACAAAAGCCTGGGGATTCTTGAAACGAGTCAAGCGGAAGTCTTTGTCGGCGTCGCCCGAAATGAAGAACAAACTTTCGGTGGTGGAGCCATCAGTAACGATCTGGCCGGACAATTGAAAGTATTTAATTCAAAATTTATTAATAACCACTCTGAAAATGGTGACGGCGGGGCCATTCATAATGCCAACACCCCTGTCTCCTTCTTTGGGTTTGTGGGCGCGCCTGAAACCTACCCTGCCAATCTGGAAGTTCACAATTCCACATTTATTAATAATCGAACAAAAAATGCAGGTAGTGGCGGGGCCATAGCAAATGGCGGCAATGACATCAATGGCGAAGTATTGGCGGCTGACGGTCGAGATTTGGCAAGCTACGTATCAGGAGCAAAAGCTCTAATTACAAACTCTAAATTCATCAACAACCACTCAGTTAATGATGGCGGTACATTCGCTAACTGGAACGCCTCAGAATTGACGGTTGAAGGGAATACCATTATTCGTAGCACAGCAGATGGACGAGGCAACTATCTAACCAGTATTGGTCATCCTGAAAACACGGCAACAATAGAAATGCTGGATAACAAACTGATTGCAGTAAAAGAAGAGAAAATCTATATCGAGCACACTACGGAGCGCTAAGCGAGACAATCGCTTATAAAAATCGGGAGGCCTTGGCCTCCCTTTCGTTTCTATGCTCTTTTGTGCGTAAAATAAAGCTGGATAGGTGTTATCACACGCTCAGAAAGTTTGCTTACACAATGCACAGCGTTGTAGCCACCACCTAAACTGAAGAGGACAAGACAGCAGACAACAATAGGAACATGACCTATCAATTCATGCATTCCAAGTAAAATTGAGGTCAGCATGAAAAAGAAGGATACAGAAAAAATGACAAAACGCGTTCCTACTGCAAAAAAGATCAACAAACCAAAAGTAAGTTCAGCAATCCCGGCTGAAAATACGAACAGTAAGTCATCAAACTCACTTAGCCCGAGCAGCTTCATAAAATTCCACTGGTAATCACTGAGGAACGCTAATCCAAGCGCTGGGTCCATTAATTTATTATGTATAGCAAGCGTCATTAGTTGCAATCCAAGTCCTGCTCTTAAAATGGTTAGACTTAGATTTGGGGCCCATTTCATAAGACACAACGCCAGCCCTACAGCAACAAACTCAAAGATATAGTCAATCCACACACTCATTGATACAGCATCTACTGTCATGCCACATAAGAGTAAAACTGCACACCCTTTTACCCAGCCCGGAAGTGCAGTCAACAATACGATACCTGAGATCGCCTGAATGATAAGAAAGTCTTCCAGGCCATTTGTGATTTCAATGTTTGGTGCCAGAAAGATATTTTCGAAACTGATGAACACAAATGTAATACCGCAACCGTAGGCTAGCA
>JBFHTA010000050.1:0-17403 GCA_041590855.1 Pseudomonadales bacterium | reverse complement strand
CGGCCGGTTGCCAGGTGTTGTTGATATTGCTGCAGCGCGGAACGCAGGGATTCTGGGCGGTCGATAAAAACAGGGATTTGGATGGACTTGTCGAACTGCTTCATGGGTTGTCCTTAACTCTATATCCGTAACTAATAGTTTGTATATCTGGTCAGGTATGATACCAGAGCGAATAAAGACAGCGAGCGCTTAGCGGGGGAAAAATGTTTCAAAGCGTAAGTGTGCCCTTACTGCGCTACAGAGTGCAGTAAGGGCGTTGAAGGTGAAGCGTAAATTCTATGAAGTTAAAACTGCAGGTGGTTAGTGTTGCTTAATCGGTAGGTCTAACCAGGATTGCGTGTTTTTGTTGAATTTAAACTTCAATGAATAAAGCTCCAGGGTGGGTGGCGCATAGAGCAGATCAAAGGTATCGATAACCAATGCTACCCGGTGTCCTGCAGGGACATCATATGCAGTAGCAACCAAGTCAATATCGACGGTTTGGCGCTGACCTTTGTCGGCCTCGTAGTTCGTAAATGGAGCATGGGTGATCAGACGGCCAATACCCACGGCATCGACATCATACAGGTAAGCGACCATTTGATATTTGCTTTTGCTTGGCTCTATGTTCAGACGTAACTTGGGAATGCCACGTAAGGGTAGAGTGCGATCCAGGCGATCGGTCTGGAAGACGATGCCATTGACTCGGCTGATTAAAGGGATCGAAGTAAGAACCGGGGCGTTGATTTCACCCTCGACCAGAGTGGAAATCATCGGGATGCCTGTGTTGGCCAAGGTATCCAGGCCGGAAAGAATGGTGTCAGTCTGTGTCCACCATGGGCGATAAGGGTCGGATTCCAACCCTCCGTTGGTGAAGAGGCCACGAGAGTGGAGGTACAAGCGCTGATCTGCAATCAGTGGGCTTGGCCATTCTTCCAGTTGTTCATATTGATCATTGGCGTATTTTGGCTCCACATTAAACGCGGATTCCTGATCGATGCCGTTTTGTTCACCTTTCAGGTAGCGATCAAACCAACGCAAGGTGTTGTTCCAAAGGTAATGCTCTTTATTGGCGTTTACTAATCCCCAAAGCTCGGCACTGGCGTGCATACCCTGACTTAAGTCGATGCGTTTCGGCGTGGTTAGTTTTTCATAGAAGCTCAATACTTGGTTAGGTTGAAACAGGTTGTCGCCAAAGTTATTGGCAATGTAGATAGGCACATTGCGGGCATTGAGAATGTCTACATAGGTGACGGCAGAACGATCATAGGCCCACGCCAGGGTTTCCGGAATGTTTTTATGGGTGATCAAGTTGCCGTAGTTCTTGGCAATGTCTTCTTCCGGATTACCGGTCAGCTCACCCAGTAAGGTTAATAAACCACCCCAAATAAGGCGCGGTGTTTCTTGCGCGTATAGCGACTCAACCAGGTCGCCCCAGGTGCTCATAGCAACCACGGCAGAAATACGATCATCGTGTGCGGCCCCCACTAAGCTGATTCCGGAGCCGTAGGAAATACCGGAAACCCCGATGCGCTCCACATCCGTTGGAGTGTTTTCAAGCAGCCAATCGATCATACGGCTGAGATCAATCATATCTTTTGGACCAGAAGTATTGATCTTTCCTGTCGACTCGCCAAAACCACGGGTGGCGTAGCTCAGTACTACATAACCTTGCTCGGCTAACTTGGCGGCTTGCGGAATGTATTCGTATTCATCCATGGCCCAGCTATTAATAAAGATGATGGCCGGATAATCGGTTTCTCCAGTGGTGGGAACCAGAACGTTGGCGGTTAGTTCGGTTCCGTCAAAACTGGTAACGACAATGTCATCATTAACAGTGTAAAGGTCGGAATCGGGAAAGTGTCCGGGAATGGAGGTAAAGCCAGCCAGCAAGTTAGTGGCATGACCATAGCTGCTTAAGCCAATCATAAGCAGAATACATAATACGGCGTAACATTGATTGCCTATGAGGCGAGCGTGTTGCTTGACGTTTTGGGTACTCATATTTATCTCCAAATATTGTTATTTTTGTTGGTGGAATAATGATTTGAGTTAGCGTTAATCGTTCGGTTGCGGTCTCCTTCTTCTATTGAGTTGATATTTGTGAATTCCCATATGTTTAAAAGAACCTAGCAAGTCTTTGTGTGAGTAACAGGTTAGAAAGTGACCAGATGGGTTTGATTGGTCTTACCTGTCATGGCTGTCGTGTTTAATCAATTATTTATGTGAACTGGTCGAAAAATGACCGGTAAGAGAAGGTAAGCCATGAAGACCAGGAAGGTTAAGCGGGTACCTTAATCCCCGGAATCTTGATGTAGCTCTATGCTTTTAGCATCAACCGTTTGGTCTTTAGGGTTATTACGGTTATAATCGCGCGATCAAAAATTTACCTGACCAAATTCAAGTAAGAATAGGTCTGATTAGCTGATAAACAGGGGTCTTGAAAGATGATGAATGCTATCCGTTCAGTAGTTGCGGTACTTGCAGGTGTAATGCTAACTACGTTAGCAATTGCGAGCTCAAACAGTGAAGATGCAATTCGTGAACGTATTCAGCCAGTAGGTTCTGTATGTATTCAAGGTGAGGAGTGTGCGGCAGCGTCTGGTGCGGCGGCGGCTTCCGGTTCAGGCCCTCGTTCTGGTGAAGATGTGTATAACTCTTTCTGTGGTGCGTGTCACGGTGTTGGCGTATTGGGTGCTCCTAAGAAAGGTGCTGCTGCCGATTGGGCTCCTCGTCTGGAGAAAGGCTTTGATACGGTATTGGCCAACGCAATTAACGGTATTAATGCAATGCCACCAAAAGGAACCTGTGGTGACTGTTCTGACGAAGAACTTTCAGCCGCCATTGAGTTCATGAGCAAGTAAGCGCTCCTGATCGGTTTCAAAAAATGGGTTGCCTTCGGGTTAACCCATTTTTTGTGCCTGTTATCTTTTGATTGCTTGGGCTTTGTTGCTCATGATTTCCGGGTTATTGCCGATAGGCTAAAAGCAGCCTTTTGGTGGAATATCACCGAACCGTACAGAGTTGTGATCCAGGTACCTTATTTAGCATTAAAGTACTAAATAGCAATGGAATCTCATTCGCTTACAGGCTAAGGTGGAGAATCGCTATTGGTCTGACGGGGTCGTCAGGAATTAGCGTGATCAGAGAAGGCCATCCGTACTTAAAGGATGGGCGTCATTAAAGGAACGCGGCGAACGCCGTAATCTTCGAGCAATTCGCTAATAAGCAAAACGGACTTAGAGTTAGGAGATATGAGCTCTCGATTGGCTGATTCAAAATTCATTAGTTTGAAGTTTCAAGTGGCCAGTGCCTTTGCTTTGGTGGCTTCGCTCATTGTGTTGGTGTTTGCTGTTGCTACCTACATTTGGTCATCCGAGCGCCTTGATCGCTATCTCGAAACCGAACTCAATAAGTACCGTACAAATTTCAAACAGCTGATTTCCATGACAGGCGATGGTTTGGTGGATGTGGCTGATCAAATTATGTTGCTTGCCAGTACCGAGTCCTTGTCGGTCGGCAAGATTCATTCTCTGTCTGATGGTTCCGCCAAGGTGCCAGATCCTGATTTGACTGCATTAATGCGCGCTATTGATTTGCAGTGGGATAACCTTAATCTGTTTGGTCAAATGGATGCCATTGTATTGTTGGATGAGCGGGCCGATGTGTTATCTCAGAAAGGTCAGGTCAGTATGCAGCCGGTTTCCGAATTATTGGAGTGGGTGCCTCAGAAAAGTCGCCCCGAATCTCTGATACATTGTTCTGATGATTGCCGCTTATATATTGGGGTGCCTGTATTATTGGACGGCAGCAAGCGCTATGTGATGGTGATTGCCCAGTCGATATCTGATGTGGTGGCGGCCATGGGGCGTTCATTTGATGTGGAACTGGCGTTGGCTGTGGTCGGCGGTGAATCAAGCTATCTGGGACGTCTGGCCAATTGGAATGTGGGCTTGATGTCATCCACCAGTCAGGTGCTGACGAACGATGTATTGCATTACGCCAATCGGAGTCACAGCCTAAAAGAATTGCTGGCTTCCGGTCAGCAGGTGTTAATGGAAAATAAAGCATGGGCCTTATGGGCGCTGGAAGTGAATCAGCAAGGGGATATTCTATTGGTCGCTGCGGACTTAACCGCAGAACAAGCCAGCAGTAAGCAACTGATGTTGTTCTCACTCTTGTTTGCCCTGCTTGCAGGCATGTTGTCTGTGATGGTGGGGGTGGCCTTGTTGTGGCGACCGGTTCAACGCATCGCATTGCATAATGAAACCTTACCTTTATTAGCTGATGGTGAATATGAGCTGGTGCGTGATCGTTTGGCTCCGGACCATGGCAGTCATTACAACGAAGTGGATCAACTGGATGTAGCGACGGTGGATTTATCTCGTCGTCTTGAATTCTTAAGCCGCGAAGTGGAACTCAGAACCGGAGAGCTGGAACGGTTGGCGATGTATGACACGCTAACACACTTGCCGAATCGGTCGCTGTTTGTGCATGAATTGCGCGAAGCCATTAATGATTTACGGGATCATCCCGGCGATTCCATCGGCTTGTTGTTTCTGGATTTGGATGCGTTCAAGCGCATTAACGAAACTCTGGGGCATATGGCCGGGGATAACCTGCTGGTTCAGATGGCGCGCAGACTCCAACAGCTTATTTCACCACAGGATACCTTATGCCGTCTGGGCGGAGACGAATTCGCCATTATTTGCCGACGATTGAAAGACGCGGATGACATTCATGTCTTTTTGAAAAAAATCCTCACGGAATTTCGTCAGCCCATCGAGATTGATAATCGGGTGCTGACCATTACCGCAAGCATCGGAGTGGTGTGTTGTGATAACCCGGATACAAGTCCTGAAGATCTGACCCGCCAGGCTGATATGGCCATGTATGCAGCCAAAGACGAAGGTAAGAACAGCTTCCATTTCTTTAACGATCAGATGCTGATTGATATTTCAAAGGCGTTGGAGCTGGAGTCCGAATTACAAACGGCCTTGGATAACGACCAGTTCTGCTTGTTTTTGCAGCCTAAATATCGTTTGGATACGGGTGAGCTCGACAGCTTTGAAGCCTTGGTGCGTTGGCGGCATCCGGAAAAAGGCCTGATCATGCCGAACCATTTTATTCCTCAAATGGAGCAGGGAGAAATGATCTTCCAGCTTGGGCGATGGGTGATCAGTCATGGCCTGAATATTATACGTGGCTTGGAAAAGGCTGGTCTTGGTTCCTATAAGTTAGCGGTGAACCTATCTGCCCGTCAGTTCTGTGACGACAAACTGGTGGATCACCTGAAAGCCTGTTTGCAGGATATTCCGGGAGAGCGACTGGAGCTGGAGATCACTGAAAACGTATTAATTCACAACAGTGCTCTGGCCGCTTCTGTGATGAAGCAGGCCAATAATCTTGGCGTTACTGTGGCGCTGGACGATTTTGGTACGGGATATTCATCTTTGAGTTATCTACGCCAGCTGCCGGTGGATGTGATTAAGCTGGATCGCAGCTTCATTGCACCGACGAACGAGAGTGAAGAAAGCCGCCATATCGTGACGTCAGTGATTGATTTGGCGCATAAGCTGAATAAATACGTAGTGGCCGAAGGTATAGAAACCAAAGAGCATTTACAGTTCTTACAACAGCATGACTGTGACAGTGCCCAAGGTTTCTTGTTGTCGCGTCCGATTGATGAGGACGAACTTCCGGACGTACTGGCCAGTGGTGATGTTCAATTAAAGGCCAAGCAGCATTTGGATGCTAAGGCGTTGGACTCGGCGGATGCAGCGGAAAGAGAGACGTCGGATGTTTAATCCGGTATCTGACTTTCTGACAACTACATCGCTTTCTGATCTCTTGCCTAGTCCCCCAGTAAGGATTTCAAACTACTGAGAGTTGCTTGTCCGTGGGCTTTCAGTCGTTCAGGGTCTTCTTTCGATTTGACCCCTTGCCACACCAGATCTTCCTGTGGGAGCTCTTCCAGGAATCGGCTCGGTGTGGTGTTAAATATTTCACCGTATTGTTTGCGCTTGGCGGCGTAAGTAAGCGTTAACACGCGCTTGGCGCGGGTAATACCCACGTACATCAGGCGGCGTTCTTCTTCGATGTTATCGTCATCAATGCTGTTGCGGTGTGGTAGCAATTCTTCTTCCATGCCCATGATGTAGACGTGTGGGTATTCCAACCCCTTGGAAGCATGGAGCGTCATTAGCTGAACTTTGTCGGTTTCTTCTTCCTCTTCCTGACGTTCCATCATGTCTCTTAACACCAGCTTGGCGATGGCATCCTCAATGTCGCCTTCCTCGCCGTCTTCCTGGGCTCGGTGGATGGAGCGTTGCAGTGATTCCACCAAAAACCAGATGTTGTTCATGCGTTTCTCGGCTTGAGCGAGACTGTTACTGGTTTGGTGCAGCCAGGCTTCGTAATCTATGTCGCGAATCATTTCAGTAACGGCATCAATGGCGTTGCCTTGATAGCACATCTGGGTGACCCGCTGCATCCAACCGTGAAATTGGCGTAATCGCTCGGTGGCTTTTTCAGACAACACTTGGCTTAAACCGATGTCGTCACAGGCCTTGAACAGGCTTACGTCCCGTTGATTGGCCAACTCACTGAGTTTTTCCAGCGTTGTCGGGCCGATTTCACGACGAGGGATGTTCACAATACGCAGGAAGGCGTTGTCGTCGTCCGGATTCACGATCAACTTCAAATACGCCATGATGTCTTTGACTTCGGTACGAGAGAAGAAGCTGGTCCCTCCGGACAGGTTGTAAGGGATTTGATAAGACTGCAACTTCATTTCAATCAAACGCGATTGATGGTTGCCACGATAAAGAATGGCGTAATCGCTGTAATGATTACCGCGTCGTAGCCGTTGCTCGATGATGTCTGAGGCAACCCGTTCCGCTTCGGCGTCTTCGCTTTTGCAGGCAATTACGCGGATTTCTTCGCCCATGCCGTAATCGGACCAGAGCTTTTTATCGAACTCGTGCGGGTTATTCGCAATCAGTACGTTGGCGGCTTTCAAAATTCGACTGGTAGAGCGGTAGTTTTGCTCCAGTTTGACCACCCTTAAACTCGGGAAGTCGACCTTTAATTGCGTCAGGTTTTCAGGGCGAGCTCCTCGCCAAGCGTAGATGGATTGGTCATCGTCTCCCACCACGGTGAATTGCGAGCGCATACCGACCAGTTGTTTCACCAGTAAGTATTGGCTGGTGTTGGTGTCCTGATACTCATCGACCAGCATGTAGTGCACTTTACGCTGCCATTTATCCAAAATCGCCGGGTTGTTCTGGAAAAGCAGCGTAGGTAGCAGAATCAAATCATCAAAGTCTACGGCGTTATAGGCCTTCAAATAGCGATTGTAGTGTTCATAGACAACAGCAGCAGCGACTTCTTCCGGTGATCCTGCAACGTTCATCAAGTCTTCCGGCATCAGCATTTCGTTTTTCCAGTTGGAAATCTGACTCTGAACTTGTTCTGCCATGCCGCCGTCATCGTCGTACTGACGAATCATGATTTCTTTAATCAGACTGAGCGCATCTTGCTGGTCGAAAATTGAAAAACCGGATTTGTAACCCAGCGCCTTACATTCCTTGCGAATGATGTTCAGACCCAGGTTATGGAAGGTAGACACCGTGAGCCCTCGGCTTGCCTTGCCTTTGACTAATTGTCCGACCCGTTCTTTCATTTCGCGTGCGGCTTTATTGGTAAAGGTCACGGCGACAATGTTGTGCGCCTTAATGCCACACGTATCAATCAGATAGGCAATCTTGGTGGTAATCACACTGGTCTTGCCACTGCCGGCTCCGGCAATGACCAACAGGGGCGTACTTATGTACTTACAGGCCTCTTGTTGTCGGTCGTTCAGCTGTTGTATGCGTTTTTCAATCGGAGTCATGGTTGCTCTGGAACAGGTCGTCTGGCAGGGAAAAGGTCGTTGATAGCAAAGGGTGAATTTTAACAGACTTTCGTCGGAAAAGGATGAATCTTGGGGAGGAACGAAACGATCTAAAAATCCGATTGGTTTGCTGGGTATTCCCGCCAATACTTAGTATTAACAGATGGCTTTTTGAGTGTGTTCTAGGGAGTGTCCAGACAGCAAGAGATATGCACAGTGGCTTGAAAAGCATTCTGTGATTTGGGCAAGGCAGAGAGGTGGCGTGCTTGGTGAGAAGACCGACGGTACTTTGGCTGTGTCGAGTATGGCTGTTAGGTACTCTGTTTATTCCGTTAACAGGGTGGGGGGCTGTTGAAGCTGAAGAAACCTCCGAGCCAGGCATCAACAAATTGCGTATCGGTTTGTTCTATCACAACCGGGGGTTGATCGCGAGCCGGGTTGAGCACGGCATCGATGCAAATGCGGAAGTCACCACCGATCCGGTTGCTTTCTTATGGGATGCCGATCCAACCTTTGGCGCGATGGTTAATGGCATCGGTAATACCAGCTATTTATATGGGGGGCTGGGTTGGGAGATTGATGTCTTTGATGACCCGGCCAGTTCAGGCCTGTTTATTATTCCCTTCTTTGGCTTGGCCGTGCACGATGGCAAACGTGAGCCCGAGAGTAAACGCAGAGGGTTAGGTTGTCGTGTGGTCTTTCGGGAAGCCATCGAAATCGGTTGGCGTTTTTCGGAACAGTGGTCGGTGTCAGTGCTGACCGATCATTTATCCCACGGCGGCTTTTGTGAAGACCGCAATCAAGGGCTGGATAATACCGGAGTTAGATTTCATTGGTATTATTAACCTCGTCATAACGATTACTGTCGGCGATGAAAATCCAGTTTCCGATAACTCAGTGCTTCAGTGAGGTGGGCTGTATTGATGCTTGGGCTTTGCTCTAAGTCGGCCACGGTTCGGGCAACCTTCAAAATGCGATGGTAGGAGCGTGCCGACAGCCCAAGTTGGTCGATGGCCTGATTCATCAGCTGAAAATCATCGGGGCTGATTTGGCAATCCCGTTCGATTTCTTTGCTGTTCAGCATGCTGTTGGGTTTTCCTGAGCGCTGCAATTGTTGTTCTCGTGCGTGAATCACTCGTTGTTTGACTTGTTGGCTGGTCTCTTCCTGTTGTGTACTGCCTGATACCAGTAACTCTTTCGGGATGGGGTTGACCTCTATTTGCAGGTCGATCCGGTCAAGCAGTGGGCCGGATAATTTGCTTCGGTACTTTTCAATCTTGGCGGGTGTGCATTGGCACACGTCGTTCGGGCCGCAAATCTTTCCGCAAGGCGTCGGGTTCATAGCTGCAATTAACTGGAACTGCGCCGGATAGGTGATTTGGTGTCGGGCTCGGGATATGGTGATTTCGCCACTTTCCAGGGGCTCTCGCAGTACCTCTAATACTTTTCGGTCAAACTCAGGCAACTCATCCAAGAAAAGCACACCCAAATGAGATTGGGTGATTTCACCGGGTTTGGGGGTTGATCCACCGCCCACCAATGCCGCAGCAGAGGATGAGTGGTGCGGTGAACGGAACGGACGCTTCTGCCAGTGCGAGATGTTTAACGGATTACTGATGGACTGCACTTTGGCGATTTCCAGCGATTCCTGATGAGAAACCTCCGGTAGGATGCTGGTCAATCGGCTGGCTAACATGGTTTTGCCTGTACCTGGCGGCCCGCTCATGAGCAGATTGTGCCCGCCAGCGGCGGCGATTTCCAAAGCGCGTTTGGCTTGGGGCTGGCCTTTGATGTCCGACAGGCACAGAGCATGGTTGTTTTCCGGTAGAAGTTCTGTGGCAGGTTGAGGCTGATGCGGTTGCAAGGTTTGTAGCTCATTGAAATGGGCGCACAACTCGGCCAACTGTTTTACCGCGATGACGGGATTGTTGCCCGGTAAGCAGGCTTCTTCTGCATTTAACCACGGGACGATGGCGATTTTATTGGCTTGATGGCTGGCGATGACTGACGGCAATAAGGCTTTCACAGGACGAACCTCTCCGGAAAGCGAAAGCTCTCCGATGATTTCATACTGGTCGAGTCGGTCGGCTTTGATTTGATTCGATGCTGCCAGGATACTGATGGCGATGGCCAAATCGTATCGCCCCCCTTCTTTGGGTAAATCGGCGGGGCCTAAGTGAATGGTTATACGCCCTAACGGAAATTCGAACTGACTGTTCAATAAAGCACTACGTACCCGGTCTTTACTCTCTTTTACGGCAGTCTCCGGCAATCCTACGATGGAGAGTGATGGCAGTCCGCCTGAGATATGGGTTTCCACTGTCACTAACGGGGCTTTGAGTCCGAGCGCTGCTCGGGTATGTATGACGGCCAGTGACATGGTGGGGCTACTCCTCAGAGAAATGAACGGTGTTGGGTCAACGGTTAGAGGGTCACGATAGCCAGACAGGGATAGGGCTTTGCAGAGGCGAATCGGCGAAATCAGACCTTGGTGTGACCTTCTACGGGTACCTTTCGGTATTTCATGAGGAATTCTTATTAGCTGCTTGACGGGTTCTTTTCTACACTGTTTTAAACGGAAAGCGAAATTCGATAACGGCTTTCCTCGGAATGGGAAACTTGTTTCTTTTCCTCTCCGGATAAGAACAAGAAATGTAATACGATGCTGGGGGATTCTGGCGTGGAATGGACAAACTGAATGAAACTACGTCGAATGATAGGCTGTTGCTTGATTGCCATAGTAGGAAGTGTTTCATTCTCGGTGATGGCGGCGGATGGCTTCGCTGAAGCGGGCATCAGTGATCACCAGGAGCGAGCCATTGAGTGGTGGCTTGAAAACGAATTTACCGAATCGACTCTTTCACAACAGGCTCAGCGTGAAGAACTGCGTTGGCTTGCTCGCGCTGCTAAACCGTTTCAGGGAATGACGGTTCGGGTGGTGTCTGAACGTATTGATACTCACTGGTATGAAGCTACCCGACTGACCAAAGCCTTTCATGAGATTACGGGCATCAAGGTCGTGCATGAGTTAACAGGCGAAGACGATGTGATCAAAAAGATCTCTGCCCAAATCAGAAACGGCATGAATCTGTATGATGCTTACATCAACGACAGCGATTTGATCGGCACGCATTATCGTCAAGAGGCCGTCCACACCATCAGTGACATGCTGTTGGAGACGGATGTGACTCTGCCTACTCTGGATGTTGAGGATTTTATCGGGCTGAGCTTTACCACAGGGCCGGATGGGGTGATTTATCAATTACCGGACCAACAATTTGCCAACCTCTATTGGTATCGGCACGACTGGTTTTCCCGGCCGGACTTAAAACGTCAGTTTCGATCCATATACGGGTATGAGCTAAACGTGCCCGAGAACTGGTCGGCGTATGAAGACATTGCTGAGTTTTTCTCCGAACACGTTAAAACCATCGACGGTCAACGCGTCTATGGCCATATGGATTACGGCCGTCGTGATCCTTCTTTGGGTTGGCGCTTTTCGGACGCCTGGCTATCGATGGCTGGTGCCGGAGATCCGGGCATCCCGAATGGGTTACCTGTGGATGAATGGGGCATTCGGATGAAAGGGTGTCGACCTGTGGCGGTGTCTGTTGAACGGGGGGGCGCCTTGGACGGTCCCGCCGCTGTCTATGCCCTTGATCGATACATTAATTGGTTGGAACGATTTGCGCCGCCCGAAGCCAAGCAGATGAACTTTACTGAAGCAGGCAGTGTGCCTGGTCAGGGAAATATTGCGCAACAAATTTTCTGGTATACCGCCTTTACTGCCGCCTTGTCAGATCCTGCGTTAGGCTTGCTGAATGATGATGGCACAACAAAATGGCGGATGGCTCCTTCCCCCAAAGGGGCTTATTGGCAACAGGGTATGAAACTGGGTTATCAGGACGCGGGGTCCTGGACGTTTCTGAAAAATACACCCACAAGTCGTCGAAAAGCAGCGTGGTTGTATGCCCAGTTTGTGGTGTCTAAGTCAGTGTCTCTGAAAAAAACCTTGGTAGGGTTAACACCTATTCGCCTGTCTGATATTGAATCCAAAGCGATGACGCGTATGGCACCTAAGTTGGGTGGGTTGGTTGAGTTTTATCGCAGTCCGGCCCGGGTTCTGTGGACGCCCACAGGGGTGAATGTTCCTGACTATCCTACCTTGTCCCGTCATTGGTGGAAGCATGTGGCCGACGCGATTGAAGGTAAAGTCTCTGCTCAGAATGCAATGACTAATATGGCGAAAGACATGGAAGCGGACATGAAACTCATGGCGTTTTCTCGCTCTGAGTGCTCACCCAAACTCAATGTTCGACGGTATAGGGAGTATTGGCTGAGTAAGGAAGGGGCGCCAAAGGCCAAACTCCGGAATGAGAAGCCTCAGGGCAGGACGTTCAGTTATGAACAATCCTTATCCAGCTGGTTGGGGGCGCATCATGATACGAAATAAACTGTGGACCGGCTGGCTTCTGTGTTTATTCAGTTGCGGGTTGTTGGCTAAGGAAGAGATTACTCTGGTCACACACGAGTACAAGCCTTATAGCTGGGTAGAGGAATCCGGCGATGCTACAGGGTTAACCGTGGAAATTGCCAATCTGATGTTTCAGCGCGCAAATATTGAAAAAAGCTGGAAGTTTATGCCCTCGAAGCGTGCATACAGCTATGCCAAGAACAAGCCTAATACCTGTGTTTTTCCTTTGCAGCGAAATCAGGAGCGGGAAGCGGACTTTCAGTGGGTCGGACCTATCATGATCAATCGCTATGCATTCTATACGTTGGAAGGCAGTGGTATTCGACTTGAAAATCTGGCGGACTTAAAGCGCTATAAAGTGGTGTCTTATCTGGGAAGTGGCTTACGAGAGTATTTGCAAGGGTTCGGGATATCAACCATTGAAGCTCTAAAGGATGAAGTCGCAGCGACCATGGTGTCTATCGGACGGGTCCAGGTTTGGGCGACGGATGTGTTCAGTGTGCCTTATACCATCGAACAGCAAGAGAACACCTTTGATCAGCAGTTTGTATTTTTTACCAGCATCAGTGCAATGGCGTGTCATCAAAGTATGTCTAAGGAACTGATCGATCAATTACAGGCAGAGCTTACACAACTCTATTTAACTCAAGAGATCGCCAAAATAGTGCGTCGCTATGAACGATAACGGGCACTGCACTATTTTGACGCTCTGGCAGTAAGGCATTTATGCCTTGTTTTGTTCCAGTTCGGCTACCTTTTTCTCTAATTGCTCAATCATCTCACGGGTTCTGTGAAGCACTTCGGTTTGAGCATCAAACTCTTCACGAGTCACCAGGTCCAGTTTGCTCAGTGCTGTCGAGAGCAGGATTTTTACATTGTTTTGAATTTCTTCCTGAGCCAGTTTTGCAGCTCCGGACGCGCCAGGCAGAGCTTGTGTTAACTGAGATGCCAAGGTGTTGAGTAACTCGTTAGGAATCATAGTGTTCTCCGACAGAATTAAATTGCCCACATCCTAACTCAGATTAATGTTTTGAACCATCTGCAGGCCTCTGTATAGCGGTAAAATACTCAAATGCGCTATAGTGGGGTCTACTTTGGTGGCTGTGCTTCATATTTGTGCATAAACTGAAGTCGATGGCCTGGGTTAATCCGAATGATTTAGGCCTGTTCCAATTTTAAATTTGTAACTTAATGAAAAATAAAGGTTTTTGAAAATGGGCACGGTCCATGCTCAAGACCGGTATAACGAATTTGGTTTTCGATGGACTCTTGAAAACGGATTCACTTTTTTAGACTTAAATTTTTAGGCTAATAACTCTTAGGGAGAACACCATGAAATTGGTAACCGCAATTATTAAGCCGTTCAAATTGGATGATGTGCGCGAAGCATTGTCTGAGATCGGCGTTCAAGGGATCACCGTGACAGAAGTGAAAGGGTTTGGTCGTCAGAAAGGCCACACTGAACTTTATCGCGGTGCTGAGTACGTTGTTGATTTTTTACCTAAAGTAAAAATCGAAGCAGCAATCTCAGAAGATCTGACAGATCAAGTGATCGATGCGATCAGTAAAGCGGCAAACACAGGCAAAATCGGTGACGGTAAGATTTTCGTAACCAGCCTTGAGCAAGCGATTCGTATTCGTACTGGTGAAACTGGCGCAGACGCGGTTTAAGTCGCTCTTAGCTCAATCACCTGAAAACAGAATAGTTACAAATTTATAAGTTAGAACAGGCTCATTCGGAGGGCTGAAGATGGAACAGGTAGCAAATAACGTTTATCAGTTGCAGTACGCAATTGATACATTTTATTTCCTAGTGTGTGGTGCACTGGTTATGTGGATGGCGGCAGGTTTCGCCATGCTGGAAGCAGGTCTTGTACGTGCTAAAAACACCACTGAAATTTTGACGAAAAACATCGCGCTATTTGCGATCTCGTGCATCATGTATTTGGTATGTGGTTATTCAATCATGTACGGTGGCGAAATCTTCCTATCCGGTATTGCAGACGTTGATACTGCAGCGGTATTAGGTGATTTTGCTTCTCGTGAAGATGGTTTCGAGGGTGGTTCTATCTACTCTGGTGCGTCTGACTTCTTCTTCCAGGTAGTATTCGTTGCGACAGCAATGTCTATCGTATCTGGTGCAGTTGCCGAGCGTATGAAGCTATGGGCTTTCCTAGCATTCGCTGTGGTTCTGACTGGTTTTATCTATCCTATGGAAGGTAACTGGACTTGGGGCGGTGGTAGTGTATTTGGTCTTTATACACTAAGCGACCTTGGTTTCTCTGACTTCGCGGGTTCTGGTATCGTTCATATGGCGGGTGCTTCTGCAGCATTGGCAGGTGTACTTCTACTAGGTGCTCGTAAAGGTAAATACGGTCCTAATGGCGAAGTAAATGCGATCCCGGGTGCTAACCTTCCGCTAGCGACTTTGGGTACTTTCATCCTGTGGATGGGTTGGTTCGGTTTCAACGGTGGTTCAGTTCTTAAACTGGGTGACATCGCGAACGCTAACTCTGTTGCTATGGTATTCCTTAACACTAACGCAGCGGCTGCTGGTGGTGTAGTGGGTGCGTTGATCCTAGCTCGCATCTTGTTCAAGAAAGCTGACCTTACAATGGCGTTGAACGGTGCATTGGCTGGTTTGGTTGCGATTACTGCAGAGCCTTCTACTCCGACAGCTCTTCAAGCTACTATTTTCGGTGCGCTAGGTGGTGTGTTGGTCGTTCTTTCAATCGTTACTCTTGATAAGCTTAAGATTGATGATCCTGTAGGTGCGATCTCTGTTCACGGTGTGGTTGGTCTACTAGGTCTTCTATTGGTACCGGTAACAAACGCAGACGTTAGCTTCTCTGGTCAGTTGATCGGTGCTGCAACCATCTTCGGTTGGGTATTCGTAACCAGCTTGATCGTATGGGGTGTTCTGAAAGCTGTAATCGGTATTCGTATCAGCGAAGAAGAAGAGTACGAAGGGGCGGACTTGGCAGAATGTGGTATGGATGCATACCCAGAGTTCACTCAGAAGTAATTGCTTCTTATCTCATAAAAGGCTCCTTCGGGGGCCTTTTTTGTGCTCGCTGGATTTGTATGTTCGCTGTTTATTCAAGAGTAAATAATGAAGGTATGGCTATGAGCCATATTGAAAGGGCTAAAGCGAGGTGATTTGTGGTGAAAGAAGAGAACCATTGCGTGATCGCTTTACAATGGCTCTGTCATTTAGGATTTTGTTTTATAAAACGAAAAGATGGTGTGGCTTATCTGAAGTTATAAATACTGGCTGCGCTGTTGACATTGATGTTCTGGACTAAGCGGGAGCCTCGGTTAGCGCCGGTGTTATCAATGACTTTTTCTATGTAAACCCGATCGACTGTACCCAGTGAGTTGATTTGAATGCCGTCAAAGTAGTTTTCGGTTTGATGGATTACCTTGGGTTTTTCCTGGGCTATATCGTAAGTGTCTGTTGTGGTTTCTAAAGGCTTATTGTTTGGGTCTAGCGCTAGCGAT
Organism: Pseudomonadales bacterium; assembly: GCA_041590855.1. Taxonomy (GTDB): domain Bacteria; phylum Pseudomonadota; class Gammaproteobacteria; order Pseudomonadales; family Litoribrevibacteraceae; genus Litoribrevibacter. The sequence goes on along the minus strand of JBFHTA010000050.1, from coordinate 1,555 downwards.
TGATTGCTTTCATCAGCATTGGATGCGCTTTCTTCACTGCCATTGAGTGTGATGTCGGTTTGTATACCGGCGGCGGTTGCGCCAAATGGGTCAAGTACCACGGCGTCGCCCATTTCTGATTCAGACATGGGTTCTACGGCATACGCGCTGGTGGCGATCAGGGCGGTACCTATTGCGATGTATAGATCCTTTAGAAAATGAGCGCCTTTCATATCGTCATCCTGAACTGTAACTTAGAGTTATTATTTGTAACGTGCATTGTTGCAGATTATAGATGGCATTGTGTTGTGATTAAATGACAGTTGGTTGAAAAGTGAGCAGAAATGTGAAGTTAGTGTTTTTTTGAGTCGGATATCAGAGGAAATGGTTAACGCCTGGGCTTTGTTAACCACTTCTACTCTTTTAGGGTATCTTGATGTAACTAAGCATTTTTTATGAGTTTCATGACTTTTAGCCCATCTTTGAGCCCGAGCATACAGGAGGTTGTCATGACTCCGCCCATCAGTGCGCCTCCTACCCCGGCGGTTACTACATCAGCCCCGGTCAGATAGAAGTTCCGGATGGGGGTTTCGGGGTGTAGCCAGTCTTGCTTGAAGCGCTCGACAGTATGATCTACACCATAAATTTCACCTTCCAGATTCCATTGGAACCATTGGGTTGAAATAGGGGTGGAGAGTTCGTAGTAATCCAATGCGTCTTTGAGCTGGGGCATTTCTTTATAAAGGACGTCCAGCATTTGCTGAGCAATCTGTTCTTTCAGGCTTTCGTAGTCATTCCCACGTTTGTTCCACTTTGAGTCGGCCCATTGAGCAAAGTTTTGCCACTCACCAACGGTCACAATTTCTACAGTGGAACGTCCCGGGTAGCGTTTATCCCAGCTTGGGTCCTTGGCAGATGGGAAGGAAATGTAAATCAGTGGCAGGTTGCCCTCTGGCTTTTCTTTGTAGATTTGGACGTTTTGGTCATGGTCGTAGCCCGGGTAAATCCACAAGTTGGTTTTATTGATGCCGAGTTCTTCAGCATTGCCTTTGAAGCCCGCATAGATGCAGAGGTGGGCGGAAGATAATTTGACGCCTTTTTCGACTTTCTTCAGATTGTATTTTTTGGTGGCCTTTTCAGGAAGAAGTTGATGCAAAGTGGGTAATACCCCAATGTTGCTGACGACCTGGTCGGCGTGAATAATGTCGCCGTTTTGAAGCTGGACACCAATGGCTTGGTTGTTTTCAACAATAACTTTGTCGACGCCTGCGTAGGTGAATACCTCCCCGCCACTTTTTTGAATTACAGGGATGATTTTATTGGCGATTTGCCAGGAGCCGCCTACCGGGTAATTGCCTCCGGCGATGTAATGCTTGGCGACCATAGCGTGCATCATAAAGCTGGCTTCACCGGGTGGAAGACCGTAATCGCCCCACTGGCCGGTAAGTACACCAATCAACTTTTGATCTTGGGTTAGGCCTTCAAGCACTTCTCGGGTGGTTTGAAAAAAGTATTTGGGCAAAATCAGGTTGCGGACTTTGTTGTAAAGCTTACCGAATTTTCTTGGCATGGCTTG
>JBFHTA010000049.1:0-17440 GCA_041590855.1 Pseudomonadales bacterium | reverse complement strand
TCCGAATAGCTCCGACCTTGAAGCTCAAATGGGGGCGACTGTCTGGCCAGGCTTCCCTAATAACCTGTTGAATCGTCGCTTGATCCACACTTGTTGCCGGGGTTTCCTTACGATCGATGTTCGCAATAAGTTTAAGGGGTTGACCGTCTGTCTCAAAGATAAACTCTGTCGATCTACCAACTTGAATAATTCTTAAGCTGGGAACCTTTACTTCTTCGTTTATAAAGGTTTTGGTCGCGGGATCTTGATATGAATGAACTACAGATGGCGTAGTCAGGCGAACTTCTTCAGATTCTTTAGGAAGCATCATCTCTTTATGAGTGATGACCCATTCCTCATTAGATATTAACTGATTGTCTTGCGTCAAATAAATGGATTCAGCCAGTTGATAGCCAGTCCATTGCTCCACAGAATCTTGTTGTTGAGTCACCATTGGTAATGACGAACGAACAACAATCCAAGCGCCCCCCACTATGACAAAGGACAGCAGTGTCGCAAGCATCAAAACAAAGGGAAATTTATGTTCCTTTCTATGTTGAAACGCATAGTAGAAAGCATAAGGAGGAAACCAATTAAGTAACCATCCATCCCCTTTTTGTCGCGAAGACATGGCCCACTGACACAAGAGTACGGTAGTGAAAAGTAAGAGGGTTACTAAAAACAGGGTTCCTATCATGATGGGTCACAATCCTTGTGCCTTAATAAATTAAAATGACCGGGTTTATCCCCGGTGCTATTAATTATCGGGAATAAGAAAGTGAGCACGCGCAGTCGTAATTGGCTCTGCCCTGGTTTTTTGCCATGCGTAAATCGAGACATTTGCTACTCGCTTGCCTTGTCGAGTTAATTCGCATTCCACAAATGTATCCTGATAATAGCCTGCTCTCAAATAATCGATAGAGAAATCGACTATTTTTGGTAACTTGGGCACATCTTGGAACATCATTAGATACAATGCTGCTGAAAGCTCCATAAATCCACCAATGACCCCTCCATGAATTGCCGGTAACAACGGATTACCTATATTCATCCTATTGGCGGGCAACTTAAAAATCACATCATCTCCAAAGCGTTCACACTCTACGCCTATGGTTTTGGCGTACGGAATCTGAGCAATAAGATCGCTGTAATCACCTGACTTATGAGCCTCTGCTACCAGTTGTCTAATGTTCATTGATAGTCCCCCTCTAGCACCCGCTTTCTGAAATAATCCGGTGTAAACTCTGTTCCCAGTCTCATAAAGGTTCCAACACAGTATGCAATGGGATCATCCGGATTATCCTGAAAAGCGTAACCTCGAGTGAACACAACATTTCGGGAAATACGGTAGCATTCGGCGAAACCATAAACAGGCTGTTGTGGTTCTGCCGCCTTTAGATAATCAATTCGTAAGTCCAGAGTTGGACAAATTTCAAACTCGTTCAATGAGCAGATCACGGCTGTGCCTGACGCTGTATCCATCAAGGTAGTAATGGCTCCACCATGCATAATGCCGGTATCCGCATTACCTACCAAGGCTTGGTTATACGGCAGTACTAGGGTTGTCCCGCCTTTTGAATCCACTTTCGAAACTGATAAGCCTATGTTTACACAATGAGCCAGCTCATCAATAAAACGTTGAGCACGGGATGTAAGCCCTTGATCAACCACTTCTTCAATAGAATTATTCATAAAAAATTCCAAATAAGAACAACAGTGAAAGATCCTTATTTATCGGATCTGCCTCGAACCAACGCTTTGAGCGTACTCGAATGAAACTCCCGATAGTAAAGTACGGCAACGACTAATAAAGTAATCGCTACAAACAAAGGAACACTAATAAACCAAGTCAGGAAAGCCATACCAAAATAATAGCCACGGAGCCCCAGATTAAAGTGTTTCCCTGCATTATCTATCACCTTAGCTGCCGAACTGGCAAACGCTTCTTTTCGACCTGCAGAGACGCTAGGGTCATCGGCCAATGGAGCCGCCCCAATCATCACCGAACAGAAGCCATACTGCCTTAAACACCAGGAAAACTTAAAAAAGGCATAGGCGAAAATACCTATCATGATGAGCAGCTTGAAGTGCCAATGCTTTAATTCATAGTGAAAAGGAATGTCTGCTTCAGCCAAAAAACTTTCAAGTTGATCAACCGTTCCTAATGCCGTGACCAAACCAGCGAGAATAATGATAGACGTAGACGCAAAGAAGGCAGCGTTCCTCTCTAGGTTTGACACAATGGCAGCATCAGCCACCCGATTATCGCGCGTTATCACCTTCAGCATCCACTCATAGCGATAATTGTGCAACGCACCTGATAGAGCATTTCTGGATTTGGCAAGATATTGAGCTGTATGGACGTAACCAATCCAAACAGAAAAGAAGAAAATTAATGGCAATAATTCAAAGAACGACATTCATACCCCCTGACTGCTTGGGGATTTTAAAGACTTTTCCTATTCAAACAAGCTATTACTTGATCAGCTTGACAAAAAACTGGGCTACTCGATACACAACTCGCTCTATAAAGCGAGAAAGAAACACCCTGTTTGTCCAATCAGACAACCGGATTTCTGACGCAGATTGTAACTTAGCCAAGAAAAAACCTTCTGCGTCCCGAACCAGCACCTCATGAGTTGAGGCAAAATTCAATTCATGATTTAAACGAAAGCTGAACAGATCCAGATTAAAGGAACCAAGGGTTACCCAATCATCAATAATAATTACTTTACTGTGAAGAAAGCGGTCGTGAAGCTCATGAATTGTAACACCCGCTTGCAAGAGTTTTTTATAGCGACCTCTTGCCAGGTATTTCATAAATAGAACATCGGTTACTCCAGGAAGTAAGACTCTGACATCTACCCCCTGTTTCGCTTTACGTGTCAAAAACCGGATGGTTTTTCGTGTTGGAAAGAAATACGCACAATTAATCCAAATACGCTGCTGGGCAGATGCAAGCTGCTTGTACAATGCCCGTTTAATCCAATGAGTAGCAAAATGATGTGCGTACAACCAACCGACCAAACGTTTTTGAAAAATATACCCTGGCCCATGAAAGGGAGTGAATAAGCGTCGCGGTGTATTTCCTATCGCATTGAACTTCCATCGAAAAATTCGGGCTATCTCTTGTACCGACTCATCCTCAACTTTCACCATAACTTCTGACCATGCACAAAATTTTGAACTCGGTAGATAAAAGCGGTCGGTAATTCCAGCTCCGCCAGTGAAGGCAATAGAATCATCCACGATGAACAGCTTTACATGTGTTCGTCTCAAATTAAGAAACCCAAGACCTAATCTTATAGGATTAAATAGCTTTATATTGATTTGTCTATGGGCTGACAAAGTCTCGATGTCTTTGATGACGTCGAGCGCACCGAAAGCATCAAAAATACAAGTAATCTCTATCCCGCGATCAGCGGCTGACAACAGGGTTTGAACTAATCGAGACCAGAGTTCGCCTTTTTCAACCAGGTAGTTCTCAATATGAATGGAATGGTTGGCTTGTGCTAATGCAGACAATATTTCAGGATAAAAAGAACAACCATCAATAAGAAGCTGAGGTGGTTTAGGAGAGTGAGTTGAAAGATTGGATTGAGTAGAGCAACTCATAAGAATATAGGGTGGTTATTCGTGCATAAGAACAACCAAAATAACCACCCTAACCTTTCGGAAATTACCAGCCTGTAACTTCCTTCAGTGCATCACCTATCTGAGCCAGTGAACGCACAGTTTTAACCCCTGCGTCTTCAAGCGCAGCAAACTTCTCGTCTGCAGTACCCTTGCCACCAGAGATAATAGCACCCGCATGCCCCATACGCTTGCCTTTAGGTGCAGTAACACCTGCAATGTAAGAGACGACAGGCTTAGTAACATTGGCTTTGATGTAAGCTGCCGCTTCTTCTTCAGCAGAACCACCAATTTCACCGATCATCACAATCGCCTCAGTTTGAGGGTCGTTCTGGAACATTTCCAAGATGTCGATGAAGTTAGAGCCAGGGATTGGGTCACCACCAATGCCTACACATGTAGACTGGCCAAAGCCGTAGTCAGTAGTTTGCTTAACTGCTTCGTAAGTTAGCGTACCTGAACGGGACACAATACCCACTTTACCAGGAAGATGAATGTGACCCGGCATAATGCCGATTTTACATTCACCCGGTGTAATCACACCTGGGCAGTTAGGACCGATCAAACGTACACCAAGCTCATCACATTTAACTTTGGCGTCCAACATATCAAGCGTCGGAATACCTTCAGTGATACACACGATTAACTTGATACCGGCATTTGCTGCTTCCAAAATGGAATCTTTACAGAAAGGAGCTGGCACATAAATTACAGATGCTTCGGCACCAGTTTCTTCTACAGCTTCTTTAACTGTATTAAATACAGGTAATCCAAGATGCGTCTGACCGCCTTTTCCTGGTGTTACACCACCAACCATTTGAGTGCCATATTCAATGGCCTGCTCAGAATGAAACGTGCCTTGTCCGCCAGTAAACCCTTGACAGATAACTTTAGTGTTCTTATCGATCAAAATAGACATCTTAGTTCCCTCCTGCCGCTTTAACCGCTTGTTGTGCTGCATCCGTTAGACTAGTTGCGGCAATAATATTCAAACCGCTCTCTGCAAGCTTTTTCGAACCAAGCTCTGCATTATTACCTTCTAAGCGTACAACAACAGGAACTTCAACACCTACTTCTTCGACTGCACCGATAATACCTTCAGCAATCATGTCACAACGTACAATGCCGCCGAAGATATTTACCAATACTGCTTTTACTTTGTCATCTGACAAAATAATCTTGAATGCTTCAGCAACACGCTCTTTAGTTGCACCACCACCTACATCAAGGAAGTTTGCAGGAAAACCACCGTGAAGAGCAACGATATCCATAGTGCCCATCGCCAGACCAGCACCATTTACCATACAGCCAATTGAGCCATCCAGAGCTACATAGTTAAGCTCAAACTTGGCAGCATGAGCTTCGCGCTCGTCTTCCTGAGATGGATCATGCATCGCCTGAAGGTCTTTATGACGATACACAGCATTGCTATCTACACCGATTTTGGCATCCAAACAATGAAGATTGCCATCGGTTTTGATGACCAGTGGGTTAATTTCAATAAGAGCCAAATCTTTTTCAATGAACAAAGTCGCAAGACCCACGAAGATCTTGGTAAATTGCTTAATCTGATCTCCTTTAAGGCCCAGCTTAAATGCAAGCTCTCTACCTTGGTATGGTTGAGGACCGGTTAGTGGATCAATAGTCGCTTTCAGGATTTTTTCTGGCGTTTCCTCAGCAACTTTTTCAATTTCTACACCGCCTTCCGTTGAGGCCATGAAAACAATTCGACGAGATGATCTGTCAACAACAGCGCCTAGATACAACTCTTGATCAATATCAGTACAGCTTTCAACCAGGATTTTACTCACTGGTTGTCCGTTTTCATCCGTTTGATACGTAACCAGGTTTTGACCAAGCCATTTCTTGGCAAACTCACTGGCTTCTTCAGCAGACTTAATCAACTTAACACCGCCTGCTTTACCACGACCGCCCGCATGTACTTGAGCCTTTACGACCCATTCACTGCCACCGATCTTCCTTGTTGCTTCCGCTGCTTCTTCCGGCGTATCAACTGCATAGCCTTCCGAAACAGGTAATCCATACTGCTTAAAGAGTTGTTTACCCTGATATTCATGCAGGTTCATAGACTAGTCACCTTTTTAAATCAATCTCGTCAAATTACGATCTACGATTTTATTTACGACGACGATTCGCTTTATGAATCGCGTGGCCATTAACTGCAAGTGCAGCTTCATGCACAGCTTCACATAACGCTGGGTGTGGGAACATGGTTAAACCAATATCCTCGGCCGTCGATCCAAACTCCATTGCAATCAAGATTTGCTGACACAAATCTGCTGCATTCGGGCCAATAATGTGACAACCCAAAATGCGATCCGTTTCTTCATCAGCGATAATCTTAACCATGCCGTCGGTGTCATTGGCTGCAAGAGCACGACCACTGGCACTGAACGGGAAGAAACCAGCTTTGTACTTCTCACCCGCTGCTTTCAATTCATCTTCTGTTTTACCAACCCAGGCAATCTCCGGATGGGTATAAATTACTGAAGGCACAAGATCATAATTTACTTGCGCTTTCTCACCGGCAATTCGCTCTGCAACCATCACACCTTCTTCAGATGCTTTGTGAGCAAGCATAGGACCACGAACAACGTCACCAATCGCATATACACCTGGTACGTCTGTTTCACACTGATCATTAACATAGATGAAGCCACGCTCATCCATAGTTACACCACTATCAACAGATAACAGGCCTTCTGTATAAGGGCGACGACCAACAGCTACAATTAGCTTATCTACAACCAATTCCTGATCACCGTCTTTATCGGTATAAGTCACAGTTACTGTTTTACGCTTTACGTCTGTACCCGTTACACGTGCACCAGTGCGGATATCAAGACCTTGCTTGGTCAATACCTTTTGGGCTTCGCGTGCAATCTGGCGATCTACAACGCTTAAGAAATCGTCCTGAGCTTCCAGGATAACAACTTCAGACCCAAGGCGACTCCAAACACTGCCTAATTCCAAACCAATCACACCAGCACCAATCACACCTAAACGCTTAGGTACAGATTGGAATTCCAAAGCGCCGGTTGAATCAACAATGATGTCGTCTTTTAACGGGGCCGGTGGAATCTCAACAGGAACAGAACCAGTAGCAATGATGACGTGTTCAGCTTCAATTTGTTTGGTCTTACCCGCATGGTCGGTAAACTCTACCTGCTTACCTGCCAGTAATTTACCTGTACCTTCCAAAGGAGTAACACCATTGGTTTTGAACAAACCGGCGACGCCCATTGTAAGCTTTTCTACTACTTCATCCTTGCGCTCGATCATGCGAGGCACATCCATATCCACTTTTTTAATGCCAATTCCGTGGATTGCGAATTCTTCATTCGCGTCATGGTATTTGTGAGAGGTATCAAGAAGGGCTTTCGAAGGAATACAACCAACGTTAAGACAAGTACCACCGAATGCGGATTTTCCGTTCTTGTTAATGTACTTATCAATACAAGCTGTTTTTAAACCGAGTTGAGCTGCACGAATAGCGGCGACATACCCACCAGGACCACCACCGATTACGACTACGTCAAATTTTTCTGACATTGTTTATTCCCTTACTTTGCCAGCCGGAACGGCTGGCAGTGATTATCGATGTATTAGAGATTAAGAAGGATTTTAGCTGGTTCTTCCAGTAATTCTTTAATAGAAACAAGGAATTGTACAGCTTCTTTTCCGTCAATTAGACGATGGTCGTAGGACAATGCCAAGTACATCATAGGCAAGATAACAACTTCACCATCGACTGCCATTGGACGTTCCTGGATTTTGTGCATACCAAGAATGGCAGTTTGAGGAGGATTAAGAATAGGCGTTGACATAAGAGAACCAAATACACCGCCGTTGGTGATGGTAAAGGTTCCGCCTTGCATATCTTCGATCGCTAGTTTGCCTTCGCGTGCTTTGCTACCGAAGTCTTTGATTGTGCTTTCGATATCAGCCAGTGTCATGCCATCTGAATCACGAAGAACCGGAACCACCAGACCTCGGTCACTTGATACAGCAACACCAACATCATAGTAGCCGTGATACACAATATCATTACCATCGATAGACGCATTCACTTCAGGGAATTTCTTAAGAGATTCAACTGCAGCTTTAACAAAGAAAGACATAAAGCCCAACTTCGTAGAATGAGTTTTCTCAAACTGGTCTTTGTACTTGGCACGAAGATCCATGATCGGTTTCATGTTAACTTCATTAAACGTCGTCAACATAGCAGCATCATGCTGAGCACTTAGCAAACGCTTGGCAATGCTAGCGCGAAGACGCGTCATAGGTACGCGCTTCTCCAAACGTCCTTCCTGATTCATAGGAACAGAAAGTGCTGTTGGCAGTGGTTGCGCAGGTGCAGCAGGGGCTGAAGGAGCCGCCGGGGCCGATTCTGCAACCGCAGATGAACCAGACAAGTCAGACTGCTTAATGAAATTAACCACGTCTTCTTTAGTTACCAGTCCATTTTTACCTGTACCAGGAACCTGACCAAGTTCAATGCCATTTTCTTCCATCAACTTACGAGCTGCCGGACTAGCAACTGCACCTTCAACTGGTTGAGGAGCATCTTCAGATGAAGGTTCAGGTTCTGCCGTAGTAGCGCCGGCGGCACCCTCTTCAAAGATGGCAATAACTTCATCACTAAGAACGATGTCACCCTCGCCTTTCTTAACTTCGGCAATCACACCGTCAGCAGGAGCAGCTACTTCAAGGACAACTTTATCCGTTTCAATATCTACGATTAGCTCATCTCGAGCTACCGCTTCACCTGGTTGTTTGTGCCATGTTGCGATATTACCTTCAGCAACTGATTCTGGAAATGTGGGCGCTTTAATCTCTATGGCCATACTTACTTCCTTAACTATTTTATTTGCCAATAAAAGCCTTAACCAACCAAGGCATCATCAATTAGTTTATTTTGTTGTTCCACATGTAGAGCCATGTATCCGGCTGCAGGCGATGCAGACGCTTCACGACCTGCGTAATCAAGCTCATAGTCTAGATTAGCAAACTTAAGCGAACGAACAACGCGACGCATGTGGTGTTGACTGCTGTACCAAGCACCTTGGTTCATTGGTTCTTCTTGACACCAAACAACCTTGTTCACGTTCTTATATTGCTTCAACGCAGCCTGCAGATCATCTTCAGGGAAAGGATACAACTGTTCAATACGAACGATCGCAACATTGTCGATTTCTCGCTCTCTGCGCGCCTGAAGCAGATCGTAGTAAACTTTACCAGAACAAAGTACTACACGAGTTACATCTTTCGCTTTGATGTCTTCAATCTCAGGAATCACCGTTTGGAATGAACCTTCGGCCAATTCCTCTAGTGTTGAGATAGCCTCTTTATGACGAAGCAAGCTCTTAGGCGTAAGCGCAACCAAAGGCTTACGTAACGGTCGGATTACCTGGCGACGAAGCATATGGAAAACCTGCGCAGGTGTTGTCGGTAAACACACCTGGATATTATGCTCAGCACATAATTGCAGGTAACGCTCCAGCCTTGCAGATGAATGCTCTGGCCCCTGACCTTCATAACCATGAGGCAACAGCATAGTTAGACCACATAAACGGCCCCACTTATGTTCACCACTGGTAATAAACTGGTCAATTACAACTTGCGCACCGTTTGCAAAGTCACCGAACTGCGCTTCCCAAATCACAAGCGAGTTAGGTTGAGTGGTCGCATAGCCGTACTCAAACGCTAAGACAGCCTCTTCCGACAAGAAAGAGTCATAAATAGCAAAAGGTACATTCTCGGTTGCCAGTTTTTGCAAAGGAATGTAGCGGGAAGCATCTTTTTGGTTGTGAAGCACTGCATGACGGTGAGAGAAGGTTCCGCGCCCTACGTCCTGCCCGGTTATACGAATCGGATGACCTTCATGCAACAAGGTTGCATATGCCATTGTCTCAGCGTAGCCCCAGTTGATAGGCATAGCTCCGACAGTCATCTTGCGGCGGTCTTCAATAATTTTCTGAACTTGGCGCTGAACAACAAAGCCTTCAGGTACTTCAGTCAGTTGATTCGCAATGTTCTGTAAGGTTTTTAAATCAATCTTGGTGTCATGATAAGCCGTCCAGTCGTGTCCAAGGAAAGGCTTCCAATCAACAAACATTGACTCATTTGGCTGACGCACAAGACTCTTAACAACGTGACGACCATTATCAAGAGCATCACGATATTCATTGGTTAGTGCATCATAATCAGCTTTTTCCAATACACCTTCGGCAATCAACTTCTGGGCATAAAGCTCACAGGTTGATTTTTGTGAACGAATCTTTTCGTACATCAATGGTTGGGTGCCGGATGGCTCATCGGCTTCGTTATGACCACGACGACGGTAACAAATCAGGTCAATAACAATGTCTTTCTTGAACTCGAAGCGATAGTCGGCAGCTAATTGCGTAACAAAGAAAACGGCTTCAGGGTCATCAGCATTTACATGGAAGATAGGAGCCTGAACCATTTTAGCCACGTCGGTACAGTATTCTGTTGAACGGGCATCTTCACGTAATGAAGTGGTAAAACCAACCTGGTTATTAATAATTACGTGGACAGTACCACCGGTCTTGTAAGCACGGGTTTGTGAGGCCTGGAAAGTTTCCATTACCACACCCTGGCCAGCAAATGCCGCATCACCATGAATGCTGATTGGCATTACAGTTGTACCCACAGTGTCTTTACGACGGTCTTGACGGGCACGCACAGAACCTTCTACCACCGGAGACACAATTTCCAAGTGAGAAGGGTTAAATGCCAATGCCAAGTGAACTTCGCCACCCGGAGTCATTACATTTGATGAGAAACCTTGGTGGTACTTAACGTCACCTGAGCTGTCGTATTGGGCTCGGCCTTCAAACTCATCAAATAGATCAGCTGGTGATTTACCTAACGTATTGATCAAAACGTTTAAACGACCACGGTGCGCCATACCAATAACAACTTCTTGTACTTGGTAAGTACCGGCACGCTGAATCAGCTCGTCCATTAAAGGAATCAATGATTCACCACCTTCAAGCCCAAAACGCTTTGTACCTGGATATTTTGACTGCAGGTACTTCTCAAGGCCTTCCGCAGCAACCAAACGCTCTAAAATATGCTTTGATACTTCAGCGCTGTATTTTGGATGAGATTTAACACTTTCAAGACGTTGCTGAATCCACTCTTTTTCGGCGGTATCAACGATGTGCATGTACTCTGCACCAACTGATGTACAGTAGGTCTTCTCAAGAGTGTCGATAATCTCAGACAAAGGTGAGCTATCAGAACCTGAAGCCAGATTACCCGTTTGGAAAACAGTATCTAAATCGGCTGAAGACAAGCCGTGATAGCCAAGCTGAAGGTCAGGTACATCTTCCCTTTCCATCAAACCAAGCGGATCAAGGTCGGCTTTCTGGTGGCCACGAACACGATAGGCATTAATCAGATCGAGAACTTTAACCTGCTTGATGTCGAAATCAGAACTTACTGCACTTGCGGCTTTAGGACGATTTGTGTCTTTGTTCTTGGCGTGAAGGATGAAGTTCTCACGAATAGTGGAATGTGGAATATCGTGAGGGGCTGTTTCAGTCGATCTTGGAAGTCGATCAAAGTAGGAGCGCCATTCTTCAGGCACTTCGTTAGGGTCTTTAAGATAGGCTTCATACATGGCCTCAATATACGCCACGTTGCCGCCCAAATGGGAGCTACCCCATAGTTGCTCCATAGAAGCTTCTTGCATTCGTTACCGTCCTTAATGCATCTTATCGAGGGGTGGTAATAAGTCAGATCGTGGATACTTGATCTAAGTTATTGACCTTGGATTGTAACCAAACCCCTATTTTACTTTTAGTCACAAAGAAGAATTTGCTTTTTGAGCAAAAACTTCTGATTTTTCCGACATTTATCTAGTTTTAGATGAAATATCGAAAGAATGCAAAACTTCCCCCAAGATTTTTCTCATCAAAATTATAATTGTGTTTTGTTTGGGCTTGATGAGAACAAAAAAGGGGCTAATTGTTAGCCCCTTTTCTACATTACGCTCCGCGCTGTAGTAGCATGTTGCGAATGTGGCCGATTGCCTTTGTAGGATTTAGACCTTTAGGGCAAACGTTAACACAATTCATAATGCCACGGCAACGGAATACACTGAACGGATCATCCAGTGCAGCCAAGCGTTCTTCAGTAGCAGTATCGCGACTGTCAATCAAGAAACGATACGCCTGAAGTAAACCTGATGGTCCAATGAACTTGTCAGGGTTCCACCAGAAAGATGGGCATGATGTTGAACAACATGCACACAAGATACACTCGTACAAACCGTCCAGGTGCTCACGATCCTCAGGAGATTGTAAGCGCTCGATCGCAGGTGCTGGTGTATCATTGATCAAGTATGGTTTGATTTTCTCATACTGTTTGTAGAATTGTTCCATATCTACAATCAGGTCACGAATCACTGGCAATCCAGGAAGTGGACGTAGAACAAGCTTATCACCTTTTACGCACTCAGAAAGTGGCGTAATACATGCCAAGCCATTCTTACCATTAATATTCAAACCATCAGAACCACATACACCTTCACGACACGAACGACGGAAAGATAGTGATGCATCCTGCTCTTTAATCAGATGCAAAACATCCAATACCATTAGATCCTTACCACCAGGAATCTCGATATTGTAGTCTTGCATATACGGAGCCTGATCTGTCTCCGGGTTGTAACGATATACGCTAACTAACATAGTAATTTCTACCTCATCGAGCCTGTCTTAGTAAGTACGTGCCTTAGGCGGGAATGCTTCAACGGTCTTAGGCGCAAAGTTTACATCACGCTTGCCAATAGTCTGGCTAGACGGGAAGTAAATCGAGTGCTTCAACCAGTTATCATCATCACGCTCAGTAAAGTCGTTTCGTGCGTGTGCACCACGGCTTTCTTTACGAGCTTCCGCTGCAACTGCTGTTGCGTATGCAACTTCATACAAGTTACCAAGTTCAAGAGCTTCGATACGTGCAGTATTGAATGCCTGACTCTTATCAGAAATATAAAGATTATTAACACGCTCACCGATTTCTTTAAGCATCTTAAGACCTTTCTGCATGCTCTCGCCATCACGGAACACACCGAAATACAACTGCATGCATTTCTGAAGATCCGCGCGAACAACCGCTACATCTTCACCAGTAGTGCTGGTGTTAATCTTATTCAGACGCGCCAATGCATTTTCGATGTCGGTATCTTCTGCATCCATAACGTCAAAGCCTTCACGAAGTTGCTTCTCAATCTGGATACCAGCAGCACGACCAAATACAACCAAGTCAAGCAATGAGTTACCACCAAGGCGGTTAGCACCGTGTACAGATACACAAGCAACTTCACCACACGCAAACAAGCCATCAACGATTGTTTCAGAACCGTCTTCGCTCATCTGGATCGCCTGACCACCAATATTGGTCGGTACGCCACCCATCATGTAGTGACATGTAGGAACAACCGGAATTGGCTCTTTAGCCGGATCGACATGTGCGAATGTTTTAGAAAGCTCACAGATACCAGGTAGGCGACTGTTAAGAACTTCTTCACCCAAATGATCAAGCTTAAGGAATACGTGATCGCCGTTTTCACCTGCTCCACGGCCTTCAAGAATTTCCATAACCATTGAGCGGGCAACAACATCACGACCTGCAAGGTCTTTCGCGTTAGGTGCATAGCGCTCCATGAAACGCTCGCCGTCTTTATTGATCAGGTAACCACCTTCACCACGGCAACCTTCTGTAACAAGAACACCCGCTCCCGCAATACCGGTTGGGTGGAACTGCCACATTTCCATATCCTGAGCTACGAAACCAGCACGCAGTGCCATGCCAACACCATCGCCAGTGTTGATATGAGCATTGGTTGTAGACTGATAAATACGACCTGCACCACCTGTAGCTAGTACAGTTGCTTTCGCTTTAATATAGACAGTCTCACCGGATTCCATATCAATGGCTACACAGCCAACTACCTGGCCTTTCTTGTTCTTAACAAGATCAACAGCATACCATTCATTAAGGAAGGTAGTACCAGCCGCCAGGTTGGCTTGATACAGAGTGTGTAGAAGTGCGTGACCAGTACGGTCAGCAGCAGCACAAGTACGTGCAGCCTGCCCACCCTTACCAAACTCTTTAGACTGACCACCGAATGGACGCTGATAAATACGACCATTATCAAAACGAGAGAACGGCAAACCCATGTGATCAAGCTCAAATACAGCTTGAGGGCCAACACTACACATGTACTCAATAGCGTCTTGGTCACCAATGTAGTCTGAACCTTTTACAGTATCAAACATATGCCAGCGCCAATCATCGTTCGGATCAGCACTTGCAATCGCACAGGTAATACCACCCTGTGCAGAAACAGTGTGAGAACGCGTAGGAAAAACTTTTGAAACTACTGCAGTTTTAAGGCCTGATTCAGCCAATTGCAGACCGGCGCGCATACCAGCACCACCACCACCAATTACGATGGAGTCAAAGGTCATTGTGCGAATTTGACTTGACATATATTACAGCCCCCAAAGAATTTCGATTGACCAAACAACCAGCACAAACAAAGTGCCAATCACTGCTGCGTTAAATAGGAAACGAATTAATGCTGGCTTAATATAGTCAGTTGCAATCGTCCAAAGACCAACCCAGGCGTGAGCCACCAAGGCCAATACAGCGAGTAATGTGTAAATACGAACAGAAGTCATGCTGAAGAGCTCTTTCCACTGTCCGAATGTCAACTCAGGGGTGCACAAAAGATAACCCACAATAAAGATCGCATAAGTAGCAAGAATTACTGCACTTACACGCTGAAGTACCCAGTCAGATAAACCGCTGCGGCTAAAATTTGTAACGCTAGTTACCATACCCAAACTCCTGCCAAAACAATTACCAAACCACCAAGCACTAGTGTGATTATTGAAGCAACACGACCACCCTCAAGTGTTTCGCCGATACCTGCGTCCATTAACAAGTGTTTGATACCTGCCACAAAGTGGTAGCCAAGAGCAGATAAGATGCCCCAAGTGATAAATTTAGCTACAGGACTTTGCATGCACTCTTTCAATTGGTTGAAACTTTCCTCTGATGCTAAAGACATATCTAAAGCAGCCAGAACAAAGATCATCCCGAAGAACAATGCAAAACCTGAGATCCTGTGAAGGATGGAAGCCTTCGCTGTAAGCGGAAGCTGAATCGTAGTTAGATCAAGGTTTTTTGGTCTATTGCTATTCACGGTTATACACTCTATCCGTTTGGGTCCGCGATGCAGACATTAACACCTACAACATAAGCTGTAGATGCCTAGCCCATTTAGTGCTTAGAGCACCTTATAATTTAGTAAGAACATTCGTCCAAACTAATCCAGGTTTAATAAATCTAAGGCCGAGCCTAGATTTGAGAGCGCGGTGATTATAATCAGCCACCCGAAGAAATTCAATGCGGATAAGGGATTACAGAAAACGCACTATTTAATAGCAGCTTTTGCACTACAATCATTCATACGCACCAAGTTTGAACCTAACTCTAGCTCATTTTTTCACCAACCTTCTAAAATTTAAGGTTAATTAGGTCTAATCTCTGCTCCTAGATTGACAAAAGCGCTTTACGCCTTATAGTTACGCCACCAGTAAGGCAATTTACGTCCATACTTTTTCTGGGATAGAGCAATTTAAAAACGGAGAACATACTCCGATCTTCCTTTGGGAGTTAAAGAAAACGTATTACAAGGAGGCCTTGCATGGCTGATAAAAAAGCACAGCTTACGATAGACGGTAAGACATTAGATTTACCTGTTTATTCAGGAACTGTGGGTCCAGACGTTATTGATGTTCGTAGCTTAACCGGCGAAGGTTACTTTACTTACGATCCTGGTTTCGTTTCCACTGCAGCCTGCGAATCTGCCATTACCTATATTGATGG
Source organism: Pseudomonadales bacterium (assembly GCA_041590855.1). Classification (GTDB taxonomy): domain Bacteria; phylum Pseudomonadota; class Gammaproteobacteria; order Pseudomonadales; family Litoribrevibacteraceae; genus Litoribrevibacter. Next base: position 1,876 of record JBFHTA010000049.1, on the reverse strand, counting down.
TGGCAAAGGGGTACTACTTCATAGAGGCTACCCTATCGAACAGCTTGCTGAGAAAGCAACTTTCCTTGAAACATGTCACCTTCTACTTTTCGGAGAGCTTCCAACTGAGGAAGAGAAGAACAAGTTTGAAGACATCATTACCCACCATACAATGGTTCATGATCAACTGAGTGATTTTTTCCACGGTTTCCGTCGTGACTCTCACCCAATGGCAATCATGTGCGGTGTAGTTGGTGCTCTTTCTGCTTTCTATCATGATTCGCTAGACATTAATGATCCTCGTCATCGTGAAGTATCTGCATTCCGCCTAATCGCGAAAATGCCAACCATCGCAGCAATGGTATACAAGTACAGCATCGGTCAGCCATTCATGTATCCTAAGAATGAATTGAGCTACTCCGAGAACTTCCTTCACATGATGTTCAACACACCGTGCGAAGAAAAGCCAATTAACCCTGTGATTGCTCGTGCAATGGATAAAATCTTCCTTCTGCATGCTGATCATGAGCAAAACGCGTCTACATCTACTGTACGCCTGGCTGGTTCTACTGGTGCCAACCCGTTCGCATGTATCGCGGCTGGTATTGCTGCACTTTGGGGCCCTGCTCACGGTGGCGCAAACGAAGCAGTACTTAAGATGCTTGATGAAATCGGTACTTACGACAAGATTCCTGAGTTCATTGAGAAAGCAAAAGACAAGAATGATCCATTCCGTCTAATGGGCTTTGGTCACCGCGTTTATAAGAGCTACGATCCTCGTGCCGTAGAAATGAAGAAGTGCTGTGATGAAGTTCTTGCTGAGCTTGGCTTGGAAAATGATCCTCAGCTTAAGATGGCTATGGAACTTGAGAAAATTGCTCTTGAAGACGAATACTTCGTTAAGCGTAACCTATACCCTAACGTTGACTTCTATTCAGGCATCATTCTTAAAGCAATCGGTATTCCTACAGAAATGTTCACAGTAATCTTTGCTACTGGTCGTACACCAGGCTGGATTGCTCACTGGCATGAAATGATCGGCGGTAACAACCGAATTGGTCGTCCTCGTCAGCTTTATACCGGTGAAAAGCAAAGAGATCTGAAATAACAGAATCTCAATGCTAAAAAGGTCGCTTCGGCGACCTTTTTTATTAAGCAAATATCAATAAATACGATAAAAGAATGAATCAGTTTTTCATTCGCCTAACAACCAAAAGAGAAATCAAAGCAGAGAATGCAGCAAAATAAAACAACACATCATGCTCCGTTTGCTCCCATAAAATACCACTGATCAAAGCCCCCGCAGCTCCACCTAAACCAAAGCTCACCCCACTATAAAGTGCCTGCCCTCTTCCCGAAAATTCTCTAGAAAAATATTGCTGCACATACAGCATAGAAACCACATGCAAACAACCAAAAGAGAATGCATGCAATGCTTGCCCAATAACAACAAATCCCAATATCTGAGGAAAAGCACCTATCACCAACCAACGAACCACCGTCAACACAATTGACAGCAACAATAGAAAATATGCCCCTCGTTTTTTTACCCAAGCAGGAAACATAAGAAACAACACAACTTCGGCAACCACCGCGAACGCCCACAGCCCGCCAACCCAGGTGGTACTGTACCCAAATTCCTTCATATAAAGACTATAAAAGGAATAATACGAACCATGAGATACCTAAGTAAGAAAGCAAATAAGTAAAAATGCCTGAATATCCTTTCTTCTCAACAAAGGTATAATACTTTTAGTGGATTCTTGTTCTTCTCTTGCAGAATGCTTGCTAATCAACTCGGGCAAGGAGAAGCTAAGCACGCACGCCATTCCAATTACGCCAAGCATAATGACCGGCAGCCATTGCAATGAAGCATAATCAAAAAGCAAACCAAGCC
>JBFHTA010000048.1:0-17494 GCA_041590855.1 Pseudomonadales bacterium | reverse complement strand
TCTTGCTCATAAAACACATAGAGCACGTCTTCACCGTTCGGTGAACGAATAGCACGCTTGAACTTTAAGGCATGGTTTTCGGTATCGATCAGTTCAAGATCAAAGGTTTTGTACTCACCAGTTTGTAAGTAATAACCACCTGGGAAAATAATGCCGTGGTCTTCCGGTAGCTGTACGCACGATTGACCGATGGCATCCACCCTTAAGACTTCATCTGTCAGACCGTTGAAAATTAAATAGCGCCAATTGGTTTCACGGTAAGGCAGAATTTTTAACAAAATCAATTCACCCAATTGGGCGTACTGGATGTTGGCGTCGTCCAGTGATTGCGTTTTATCTTCTACCGGCTCGCGATAGATACCCAAACCGTCTTCGGTGTTGTTTTCGATCTTGACCGTCAGATCACCACCAACGGTTTCCACAAACACTCGATCCAGAATATTAATATGCGGATGACGACCGTTTACCGTATCTTCCCGCGTTGTTTCAACCCACTCAAAATCATAACTTGGTGGTAACTGGATATCCCGTTCGCCCCGGTTATCCATGTATTTAATGTCTTTTCCATCAGCCGACACAGACCAACGGAACACACGTATATCTTCCAGACGTTCACCAATCTGGAACCCGGCCAACAGCTTGCCGTTTTTAACCGTCAACTCAACTAAACGGGTGTGCTTGTAATAACGATAAAGCTCTTCAAAATCACTAACGAAAGAAGCTTCCGAGAGAAAACTCCGACTGGCATCAACCGCTTCCAAGTCGTAGCCATCACCCTCACTCTTCAAACGGAACAGCGAGAATACGTCTTCAACCAGGGTTTCTTTTTTTAACCCCAGAAAAACGTTGTATCCAAACAACAAATAGTCGCCCACCTGAACCATATCACGGGCAATGCTGTTGTTTTCGGTACGAATACGAACCCGCGACACCACACTCATGTCAGAGCTGCCGAATTCCGCCAAACGGGCTTCATTCAACGCTTGAGTCTGCTGATAAAGTTGTTTGCCCTGATCGGTTAAACGCTTACGAATGACTTCGTAAGCACCGCCTTCGGCAACGGCACTTTCTACCTGATTATTAGCGACCGGGTTAGTGTCGTCTGTTGGCATCTGGTTGCCAGATGTAGGGGACTGATCCTGCTGCACCATCGTTTGATCCTTTCACTCAGTACAGAAAAAGAAGAGCATGGAGAGAATGAACACTGTCGCGGAGGCTGGATACACCTGTCGAAGGCGTTACCCCCGGACAACACGTTTTACCACCTTGAAGGTGCATTCCCTTCATGAATCAAAGAGATGAAGATTGCCTGGCCAACCAGGCAACCTCACCTACAGGCTTTGCTTAGTGAGAAACTTCGCCGTCAGGTTTTGTTTCTGCACTCTTACCTTGGGTGTCTAACACCTTGGCAAGCAAGGCACCAACGGTGCTGCTCTTGGAAGCCAAGCCATCCACCGCCTTACCGATAGACAGAGACTTGGCAAAGGTGTCGAAGAAGTGCTCTTCCCCGCCCACGATGTCGATTTTCGCTTTCTGCAAGGCCGTTGCCAGAACTTCAGCATTTTCTTTGGCAATGTCTTTACCAGCTTCGATAGACGCCATTGCTTCTTTGAAGGCTGTTTCCAGGCTCATACGGAATTCTTCGTGCTCGCGTGCTTGCGGGCTCATCTGACCCATTGCATCGAACTTGTCCACCAGACCTTCGGCTTCCGCTTTGAAGTGTTCGCGAGTAACTGCAGCTTCTGCCAAGCCCACTTCTTTACGTGCTTTCGCTTCTGCATCGCCTTTCGCACTGATAACTTCTGCATCTGCCAAACCGGTCTCACGTAATGCTTTCGCATCCGATTCACCTTTCGCTGCAATTACCTGTGCATCAGCCAAGCCTTTTTCACGAACTGCTGTCGCTTCAGATTCACCCTGAGCCGCAACCACTTTCGCTTGCGCCAGACCTTCTTTCTCAAGGGCGTCAGCTTTCGCTTCTTGTACTTTGGCTTCTGCCAAACCAATCGCAGCTTCTTCCGCTTGCAGACCTTCGGCCAGTTTCTTCTTGGCGTCCGCTTCTTTCGCAGCAGCTTCCAAGTTAGCCTGCGCCATAGTTGTCACTTCAACGGCTTTGAACTTCGCAGATTGCTCTTCTGCTTCAGCCGCTTTCACTTGTTTCACTTTTTGCTCTTCAGCATCGGCTTCTGCAGTCAGTACCTGTACCTGTTTGGCGCGATCGGCTTCGGACACTTCACGCACTTCTTTAATGCGTTCTTCTTCGATAGCTACGGTCTTATCTACAGCCACACGTTCGCGAATCACGTTAGCGATTTCTTTTCTCTCAATTTCAACCGCTTTTTCGGCTTCAATCTTTTGCAGTTCAACTTCACGCTCACGAGAAACGATTTCCAGATCTTTCGCACGCGTTACTTTTTCAACTTCAATAACCACCGCACGCTGACGGTTCTGCTCAGCGACTTCTATTTCACGCTTCTGATTTTCAGTTTGAACAGCCAATTCCTGATCAACACGGATTTTGGTTTCTTCCGCTTTCTGACGCTCTTCTTCCTGAACCTTCAGAGTTTCCGCTTCTTCACGGGCACGAATAGTCGCAACTTCACGCTCTTGCTTGGCTTCGGCATCAGCTTGCTGACGCTCAAGCTCTAACATGGCTTCACGGGTTTCCACGTTTTTCTTCTTGATGGCCAGATTTTCGTTTTGCTCAAGCTCGTTGGTAATCACGTTTTGTTCAGCGGTCAGCTGAGTGATTTTCTTGATACCTTCCGAATCCAGGATGTTATGCGGATCTAAAGCTTTTTTCGGTGTTTGTTCCAGGTAATCAATGGCCACGTCTTCCAGAACATAACCGTTCAGGTCGTCACCAATGACTTCGATGATCTTCTCACGAAACTCAAGGCGATTTTCAAACAACTGAACAAACTCAATTTGCTTACCAACGGTTTTCAGTGCTTCCGAGAACTTGGCAGCAAATAGCTCGTAGACTGCATCTTTATCAGAAGCTCGGTCTGCACCAATCGACTTAGCAACGCGAAGTACGTCTTCCTGGGTCTCATTCACGCGCAGATAAAAGGCCACGGTGATGTCTGCGCGCATATTATCCGCACAGATCAAACCATCTTTCGCTCGACGATCCACTTCCAAGGTAATCAATGAAATTTTCATTAATTCCTTTTTATAGATAATGGGATACACCAACGCACCGGTAAAATGCACTTTCGGCTTAGAGCTCATGTCATTGACAATCAAGGCGGTACCTTGTGCCACTTTGACATAAAAGGCTTTAAACAGGGCCGCAAACCCCATCAAAAGGATAATGACAAAACCAATTACTGTTGCAATAGGCATGAGTACTGATAAATCAGCCATAACAATTACTCCATTTGTTAAATCTTAGAATGGTTTCCATAGAGATTTTTTCTAAACAGGTCTGAACCATTTAGCCCATTCCCTAAAAACGTCCCTGTGGTTAGTTAAGAAATTCGTCTTCTGAAATCACGCGATAGGCGTGTTCCTCTTCGAGATATTCAAACAACACAACTTTATCTCCCTTTTTAAACACTTTGTTATCGGTCGCTCTGGCTTTAAAAATTAATCCGGCTCCTCCATCCTCCAGAAAAACTTCTCCAAAACCACTGTCCAGTCGAGAAGTACGTACTACCGCAGTCTGACCGAGTACCTCCTTCTTGGTGTGAGCCGTTGCACTTTTGAAAAGAGGCCTCAATGGTTTAATTACCTGAGCAGTAATCAATGCCGATACATAAAGACTCCCCAATAGAACTGGCAATCCCGCCAAGTATCGCAATACACCATCAGGAATAATTCCGAAGAAAAAATGAACGACAAAGTAACAAATAAACCAACCAAACAATGCCATGAAAGATACTATGACAGTTGTTGGCACACCATTTAGCCCTAACTTCAACATCAGCCCGGCCAACATATCCGGTGTACTAAGATCAGTTTTGTTTGTTCCAAGCTCCCCATCCACATCAGGTATATCAAAATCTAGAATATCCAGATCGACAAACCCGAGCACAGCCACCAGCCAATACAATAAACAAACCACCAAAAAGAACGTAAAAAACACCGTCGGAAAGGAGGCAATATTTTGATAGAAAGGGTCCATTTTGTCGCTGAGAAGAATCGCGAACATATTCACCTCCTTCAATTTGTTATACAGATGGGGTTAAAAGAATGTACAGAAGTCAGGCTTCTGTACAGTCAGACGCATCAACCAAGAACTTCAAGACTGATGGTTTTCATGACCTCCTTCATTTCAGGAGTCAGTTCTTCAGGGGTTACCCGAGAGATGATATTGCGAAGCACGCGACGTTCGTTCTCGTCCACTACACCGTCCCGTTTGGCGATCTCAAAGATTTTCATCAACTCATCGGCATCGAGTTTTCCATCATCCGCGAAACAATTGATGGACTGAAACGACATTTCCAAATAGTCACGACTTTCTTTCATACGACCCTTTCCTTAGGTTTGTGTTATGAGCTTCTCGTGAAGAGTATTCCCTCTTCACGATGAGTTAAGAAATCTAGGCTTTCTTCTTCAAACGCTCAAGAATGTCATCCGCCTGTTTCGCCCCTGGGGCAATACCGGCTTGCTCCAGCTTGTCCTGCAAGCTTTTGCTGGATGTTTCTACCGCTACTTCGTTGGCAGCATCCATCTTGGCTGCTTCGAGCGCTTGTTTTTCCTTAATACGTTCTAACGAATCCATCGCGGTTCTTAACTTGGAGTTAGAACCGGCATGGCGATCAGCCACCGCCTTCTGCGCCCGCTGAACGCTTTCGGTGGCCTTAACTGTATCCACCTGCTGTTTTAAGCGTTTAATGTTCGCTTCTGCTTGTTTAACGGCAGCTTTTAGCTTATCAGCACTTTGTGCGTAACCCGTTGCGGCATCTTGTTCCGTCGCCAACTGGTTTTCCAGATCGGCAATTTTTTCAGCCACTTCATGCGCCAGGGTTTCATCGCCTTTTTCCAAAGCCTTGAGCGCGTAGCCTTCATACTCTTCAATACTCTGCTTGAATTTAGCCACTTTTTCTTCGGCTAATTTTTGACGAGCAATGATAGAAACCAATCCTTCTTTAGACTTTCGCAACTCTTCGGAAGCATCTCTTACTTCCTGGTCAAGAATTCTTAATGCCTGACTGTCGACGATTGCCTCACCTGCTTCATTAACACCGCCGCGCAAAGCGGTCATCATTTTTGCCCAGATATTCATAATGATCTACCTCTTTTTAACTAAATTGTTAATAATTCGACGATTAATCCACCTGAGTAACCAAAAATTCACTGTAGGCTTCGGTCGCTTGAATCACATTGGTCGCCAGAACATCGATTTCAAATACGATATTACTGAGTAACGAAGTCGCACTTAACGCACCAAACATATGGTAATAATCTTTACCGTCGGTCATCGCATCCAGACTGATGGTAGAAAGCGGGAAGTACTTATGCGTTCGTAAAACCGCCTCGTTAAAACCGGCGACATCTGTCACTTCATCACTGGCCCACAACACCGACTCAACAATAATCTGCTCGCCAGCTACCGTTAAGAACACCGGCAAATCACCGTACTCTTTCATCACTATGTGCAACGAAGGCTCCACACCCTCAATCAATTCAATATCAGCCAAGCCTTCACTGAACGGTTTTTCCTTTTGCAAGGCTTCGTATAACGAAACCGTTGTCCACATAGCCATCGACTCACTTGAATTACCCATGGTAAGGTCTCCTGTATTAATCCATGTCGAAACCGCCTCACTACGAAGCTGCTTCTCGATTACCGAAAGCCGCTTTGCGTGCTCCGGCCGAATCCAAACTTCCTTTTTTACCAACCCCTGCTCACGCAAGCGTCGCCTGAATTCTCTTTGATAATGTGCTGATGATTTCTTGTTCATACCCACCACTTTATTACTTACATGTAATAGCGTCAAGCGTTTTACATGTAAAATCCGACAATTACATGTAACACATTAAATCATCACATGTAACACCAACTCTACCCTATCGATTCACCAACACTCGCTTGCCAACCCTTCAAAGAATTCAGTATTTCAGACATGTTTGCCTCTGAAACATGCTGTTCGAAAATAAACATCAATAGTAGACCAACCGGCTGGAAACACCGCATCAAGCGTGTTACAAGCCTGTGACAGAGAAAACATACGCAAAAGATTCGACCGTTTTTCTTGATCTATACTCAACGGACAGATGTTCAGAAGTTCTGTTTCCCAACCATTGTGCAAAGACGCATTACCGAAACACCAGAGCCATCAAGAAGGAAGAGCCAAAGAGGTTAGAATCAATGAATATTCTGTTAGTGGATCATGACCCACTGAATATCGAGCTCTATACAGAGTTTCTTCAAAGCCAAGGACATATCGTCAGCAGTGCCGCCAGCGGGGAAGATTTACTGCAACTGCCGGATACAATGATTAACAATGCCGATGTCGCCTTGATCGACCGCATGATGCCTGGCATGAATAGCTTTGATACCGGTAAGCAACTCCGCAGCAAAGCGCAACATCTGGTAACGGTAATGCTAACCGCAGATAAAAACCTGGAAACGGCCATTGAAGCACTCAGAGACCATGACTTTGACGACTACCTAACCAAAGCTGAAATTCCTCATCGACTGGGCGAAGTACTGGATCGGGCCGAGCGTATCAGCCTTCAAAGACGCAATAATGGTGACGACACAGACAAAAGTACACAAAACCGCCCTTCAGAGCCCTGGCCAGCTCACCCCCTGATTGGCCATTCATCAGCTTACGTCACCTTGATGAAGCTGATTAATCTCGCGGCAAAATCCGATAAAAACGTCATCATCGAAGGCGAAACCGGCACGGGTAAAGAGTTGGTAGCACGACGTATTCACGAATTAAGTAACCGAAAGCACGGACGATTCATAGCCATTAATTGCGCGGCTGTTCCTGAAGAGCTACTGGAAAGCGAATTCTTTGGTCACACCAAAGGGGCCTTTACCGGCGCAGTGAAAGACAAGAAAGGACTGTTTGAGCAAGCCCATGATGGCACCTTGTTTCTTGATGAGATCGGAGACATGCCACTTTCATTACAAGCCAAACTACTGCGGGTACTAGAAGTGCAAACCGTCACCCCCATTGGCAGCCATCAGCCACGACCGATCAATGTCCGGGTATTGTGTGCCACTCACTGTGACTTGCGGGTTATGGTGGAAGAAAACACCTTTCGGAAAGATTTGTTTTTCCGAATCTGTGTCATACCGATTTATGTGCCGACCCTGCGCCAGCGGCAAGATGATATCGAAGATCTGGCCCGTTATTTCATGCAGAACATGGACACCTCAAAGGACATTTCCCCGCAGGCCTTAAAGCGACTCTCCAATTACACCTGGCCAGGTAACATTCGCGAATTAAAAAACGCCATTGATCGGGCTGTTGCGTTTTCAGACCATTCGCGTTTACAGCCCGAGGACTTTGATTTTCTGAACAGCTCTCCCCCGTCGAATGCAGCACCTGCAACCGGTTCCGGTTTATCAACTCCCGGACACGCATTACTGTGGGAAAACTTTGAAAGAAACGGATTCAAACTGTGGCGCTTTCTCAATGAAAACGATATTCGCCTGAAACTCGCAAACTTGCTGGAAGAATCCCGCTACATCAAAAAAGGGCATACCGGACGCATAATTACACCATCGCACGTTTCAGTAGAAGTACCCATTGAGTTCCTGTGTCCCACCAGCAAAAAAATTGAACAATTAACCATTCATTTTCACTTTCATCCCGGCGATACACATTTTCGCCATCTACCGGTAAATCACTCGACCGAGGTGGTCCATCAGGATGTCCTCAAAGGGTTACCGGATACTTATCTGTTCAAACTGCTCTTCCCTTACGGCAAAGCGGCCTCCACCAATACCAAAACCATTCAGGCACTGGTATTAAGGTACGTTTTGGAACACGCCTCGGAATACACCTTAAAAGCGGTCTTCCAACAACTGATGCCGCCCTTGATTAATGAAGACCTTGCCTTAAAAACAGACGGCCTTCGTATCAACGGTCAGGTGTATACAGGAACAGACGCATTACGTGCATATCTATGCAGTAAACAACAGCTATTTTATGGAATTGCCAGTGAAATAAAGCGAAATCCGGACGCAATTTTCCACCGGATTGAAGAAATCTTTCCCGACTATAAAAGACAACAAACCGATTTCAGAAAGAGCCTCTTATAAAAAAAGAGACTCTTTTGCAGTTTCTTTTTTTACGCTCTAAAAACTGATCTTTGAACATAACAACTTGTCTGAAATTCAGAGGCAAGAAAACCTGACCTTACTGCTCCCCCCCGCCTTTCTTCCCGGCAATAGAAACACTTATGAGCCAGATCTCTTCACGCCCGCCGCCATACCAGTTCACTTGGTACAGACATTGCTCTTCATTCAATGCGCTCACTACTTATTCGAAAAACAAGAACTTAATCGAATAAAACAAAAATACATGGACCTTTACATGCAGATTAAAGCCAGAGGATTTGATCTTACACCTAAGCATGTCTGGTTAAGGGTAAAAGAATGAACATGCAAAAGTTACTTGATACTCAAATTGAAGAGATAAATTACAGTTCCGACATTCAGGAATTATCAATACCGGCTCATTTACCTGGAATAGATATCGACAAAGGACTGAAATGTCTAAACGGAGATAAGCTACTGTACAGTCAATTACTTATTCGATTCGTTGATGATCAAAGACACAGCCTGAACAAAATACGAATCGCACTAGACATGGACGACTTTGAACTGGCAAACCGCATTGCTCACACTCTGAAAGGTTTGGCAGGAAATATAGGTGCAACCAAATTGCAACGCACGGCAGATGTACTTGAAAGAGCCTTAAGTAAACATCAAACCAGCCCATCGTTATTAGAAGATGTTAGTCAGGCCTTGCAAGAAGTCACACATTCAATAACCCATTGGGGCACAGGGCAATGTAAAAAGTGCAATCGTCAGCCCCCGCACGCCATTGATTTCAAACAGGTCATGCCAATCGTTCGAAAAATCAAAGCGCTGATCAGGGAAGACGATACGGAAGCCCTGGACGAGTTGGAAAAAATTAAATCTCTTCTCAATCACAGCATTGTCAGCCCGGAGCTTAACAATCTGGAGAGAAACCTAACCAGGTTTGATTTTGAAACAGCCCTTATACAGGTAGACATGCTGACCGATGCCTTGAATCAAGCAGTCACCAAACACTGATTAAACCAGGTATCTGAAGCCGCGAAGCCGTTACCTCTGATTCAGAACTCAGGTTATGCAGAGTCAAGCAGGAGAAAACAAATGACAAATAACATCAACCTCCAGGCAGCAAATATGCCAGAAGCCACCAGCCTGATTCTGATTGTTGATGATGAGCCAGACAACCTGCATGTACTGAGCAACCTATTAAGACCTAACTATCGGGTAAAGGCCGCAGTGACAGGAAGAAAAGCGATTGAAATTGCGCAAGAATACCCGCAACCGGATTTAATCCTACTGGATGTTATGATGCCGGAGATGGACGGCTATCAAGTCTGCGAACAACTAAAAAGCCATCCTTCCACAAAAAAGATACCCATAATTTTTATCACCGCCAAAGAATCGGCAGAAGATGAGCAAAAAGGGCTGGAAGCCGGAGCCGTAGATTACATCACGAAGCCCATTAACCCACCTATCGTAGAAGCCAGAGTCAGGACCCACATCTCTCTGCATAACCAAAACAAGCTGTTAGAACAACGGGTACAAGAGCGTACTCGGGAACTCGAAGAAACCCGCTTACAAATCATCCGTCGCTTAGGACGAGCCGCCGAGTTCAAAGACAATGAAACCGGCTTACATGTCATTCGTATGAGTCACTACGCCCGTTTGATTGCAGAAGCCATCAGCAAAGATCCCATATGGAGCGATCTGGTATTTCAGGCTGCGCCGATGCACGACATTGGTAAAATCGGCATTCCCGACCACATACTACTCAAGCAGGGGAAACTTAACTCTGAAGAATGGGACATTATGCGTAAACATCCGGAATTTGGAGCACGCATTATCGGCGGCAATGAACATTCTGACCTGCTAAACATGGCCAAAGAAATTGCCATGGCTCACCATGAGAAATGGGATGGTTCCGGCTACCCCAGCCAATTAAAAGGCAAGGATATCCCCATCTCTGCTCGAATTATCGCCATTGCCGATGTATTTGATGCACTCACGACTGCCCGCCCTTACAAAAAAGCCTGGCCGGTAGATAAAGCACTGAACTTTATCAGCAGTCAGGCTGGGCAGCACTTTGACCCAAGGCTGGTTGAAGTGTTTAAAGAACAGTTGCCTTCGGTATTGCAAATAAAAGAGTTGTATTCGGAAGAAAACGGGAACGCACGACGTTCAGCCTAGTCAGCATGGCATTATCCTCTGACGCATCCGTATTCGAGATACCCGTATTAGTGATAACAATTGTAGTGAACCCGCATTAGTCAAAAAACACGACTGCAGGAAAGCATCATGCGTATTTTGATTTTTAATATCGATTCAAATGTTTCGCACTCACTAAAAAAGATCGTACGCACTGCATTTCCGAATGACCTGCTGCGCTTCAAATCTATCAGCTCTGAACTCTATCACCATACCCTCATGAGCGATGCACCCGTTCGAGAAACCATCAAGGTTCCATCGAACAGCACCCACCAAGTTGATTCCCCCTTAAATAACCAGATCCTAGACAGGAACTCACGAAACAAACACAGAAATAAGGACACCCAAAACAAAGACACAACCACTAACCACGACTGCAATCAGGTTAACGAAACCAGTCTCCACTGCGGGCACAGTTATGATGTTTGTCTGATAGATGTGTCCAACACGGATCTCACCGTCAGTACCGGAGTTATGTCCCACTTCTCAACCACTGAATCCGCCATTCCCACCTTGTTTTTAGCCAGGCAGGAAGACTATCCGGTGTTAAAAAGCCTGATCTCTCCGTACTCAACGCAACTGGCTAATTTGGCAGAAATGGAGCCTGATCTCGCGGAAGCCGATGCCAACATGCTAATACAGGATTGCTTACCTCGGGAACCCCTAACCCCCCGGGAGATAAAACATCGTTGTAGCAAACTGGTTCTGCGAAAAAAACAACAACGACTTACTGATGCCTTGTATTCAAACTCAATCCCCATACCCTCCTCGCTGGGCTATAAGGGAGCCCGCATCAAACTGCCCCCAACGCCTGATTCACACAAGACAACTGAAGACACTGCATCGGCAACATCAAAATCGTCCTCTAAGCTGTCGCCTAAATTGTCTTCTAAAAAACAGGGGGCCATTAAATCAATAAACGAGGCGGCCCTTGGACTATCTCCCCCCTTGGCTCAGGCTAATCCTCTGACTCAGGTTTCCGAACAGCTCCATCATTACGTAAATAATCTGGTCGGGGTCGCAGCCTTATTAGACAACAAGCCGTTAAGCCAGGTCCAAAAAGCGTATGTCAGTAAGATTTTGACCAACGGGCAGTCGGTATACCGAGCCATCGACAGTGCGTTAACTCTCGCCCCGTCTCTTCAAAGCAATCAGGTGCGCAACGATACAAACAAACCTAAGAATGCATCTAAGGCTGCCAAGCAGGCTATGCAGCCCTCGGTTCGTTTGACTCAGGATTTAGGTCGGCAATCAGAAATCTCCACCCCGCAAGCCATAGGCTTTCTGCAAACTACAGAACCGTCTTTTCGCGTACTGGTCGCCGAAGCTCTGGACAGCCACAGCCAACTCTTGCTCCTGGTCGAACAGCTTGGTTATCAGGCGAACGCAGTAAAAGATGGCGCCGCTGTGGGTCAGGCCATGCAGCAACAACATTTTGATCTGTTGCTGTTGGACACAAACCTACCCAATTTGACGCTGTTCCAGGCCATTTTAAATACTGATACAGGATTAATGCTGGAACCCCAAACAGGCATTGCAGTCTTTACCTGGGCAACAGATGCGCCATCCAACAACACAGCAAAGCTGAACACGGAAAAGACCTCACCGAATCAACAGCCAGAGACTAACGCATTCTCACCCGGACAATCACCAGAACCCCAGCTTAAGTTGCAAGCCTGCCTCTCTCACCCGGCCACCTTGGTCCACCTGCACGCGTTGTTAAGAACGCTGGAGGCTCGTCATCTTCAAGCCTTTGAACAAGACCCAATTGTCAGGCAATACCAAACGATCCTCACCAGAAAATTACCGGATTTTCTGCAACGTGCGTCCAGGCTGATTCTGACCATTCAAAATGCCGTACTTCATCAAGACACCCAGGCGTTAGGAACCGCCGCCCATGTGTTAAAAGGTTTGGCTGCCAGTTTTCAATTTCACCAGCTCTCCGACACCTGTGAGCGGTTAGAGCACATGGTCGAACTTAAGACGCTCTCCGATTCAGAGGCGTACATGAATCAGCTCTATCAACAATTGTCTGGTTTACAGCCTCACTGACCTCTTTCAATAACCAAAAAACCCTGAATCGACCTCTGCGTTCTGTGACCTATGGCGCCTCTGCATAATCCCGGTCATATGGATGCTGCAGTATTCCTTCAACGGTTTCTTACCGGGTCAGATCTACTTACATGATTCAAATCACTTAAAACCACGTTTATAGCCCATACGTTAAGATATAGAGCAAATAATCGCAGACATGTCTCACACACGCTTGGGCAATAGAAGAGACAAAAAAAGAGACTCTTTTTTTAGAAGAATACCTTTTTCCCTGCTCCTTTGTTTTCTTCTTTACGAACCTATCCAGCAAGTCAGAAAAATTAAAAACCAAATATAAATCAATAATTTATACCAGAAAAAAAACTCTTCCCCCATCTGGCATAGTTTATGTACTAAAGAAGAAAACGAAATTACGTACATTTGGCAGGTAAGCCTTTTTAAATGACGTTTTCAAAAGAGACAGGCAATGAAACGAATACTCATCGTGAACGATTCGGTTCTACACCAAAAAATATTACTTGCGCTGCTTGAACAGCATGGAAAATATCAGTGCGTTGGCGTGGCAGGTGATGGCATCACTGCCATCCAGATGAATCAAACCTACAAGCCGGATTTGATCCTGATGGACATCCACATGCCCAACATGGATGGCGTTACCGCCACCTTGAATATTATGAACAACCAGCCTACACGGATTTTAATCGTCACCTGTACCGTCACCGCCAACCTGACTCATGTGTTTGAAGCCCAGGCCAAAGGGGCAATGGATGCCATCAAAACCCCCATGGTGTCTTTGAATTCTCAAGGAATGTTAACTCCCGCCAATATGAGCAAAGCGGGTGAAGAGCTTATTCACAAAATCGATACCCTGCTTAGTGCAAATATCCCGAGAGGCTTGTCACTGGCGGCTTTGCAAGAACAAAAACAAAGCCTGTCTACAGGTCTGCCAGCCAAGAAACTGGTGGTGATTGGAGCCTCTACCGGCGGCCCTAATGCCATCGTCAGAATCCTGCAAGAAATTAGCGAACTGAATGACACCGCTGTGCTACTGGTGCAACACATAGATGCCGTCTTTGCCGAATCATTCCGATTATGGCTGACAGAACATACCGGCCTGGATGCGACGCTCGCAAAAACAGGTCAGCCCCTGCAAAGCAATCGAATTTATGTCGCTCCTGGTGGCCGTCAGTCCGTTACCATTGCCGATGACCGAACGCTGAAAATCATACCTACCCCGGAAGATCGCTATTACTCCCCCAACATTGATCTGTGCATGACTTCCGCAGCCAACGTATTTGGTCACAACGCCTTGGGCATCATTCTGACCGGCATGGCCAACGACGGCGCACATGGCTTGCTGTCTATGAAAGAAGCCGGAGCCACCACCCTTTCTCAATCCCCGGAAAGTTGCGTGGTCGATTCAATGCCCAGAGCCGCCCAGCAGCTGGGGGCTTCACAAAGTGTCTATCCTCTCGCCGGCATCAGCCGTGAAATCAAGCAATGGATACAAAAAGGAGGCTGTAATGAATATACCCGCATCCATTCTAGTGCTTGATAACAGCCTGACAGTGCTTGCCTCAACGCAGCAATTCCTGATGTCAAAAGGCTACCAGGTGTTCACAGCCACCAACCAAGAAGACACTATGAAACTCTTGGACGAACAAGACATCGACCTACTGGTGCTGGATTGGGATATGCCTGATCACAATGGTTTGGATACCGTTCGCTGTCTTCGATGCAACTGGAAATACTTTGATCTACCGATCATTTTGATGACCGGGAAATCGGAAAGCAAAGGCATACTGGCTGCGATGAACGCCGGATGCGACGATTTTGTCTCGAAAGAAGATGGCGTCGAACTTTTGGAAGTTCGTATCCAACGGCTGCTGTTCTTCTTGCAACGATTGGACATCCAGAAATCGTCCCGTAAAGAACGCCATATTCTGTTGGTCGACGACTGCAAAACATTCTTGCTGGCCACTCATCAGTTTCTTCAACCACACTTTAAGATTTCTGCAGTGCAGTCCGGTCAAGAAGCGCTTCAACTCCTAGACAACGCCTTTACCCCGACCAACGCGGAAAACAGCGAAGAAAACCACATTGATCTGATGGTAGTGGATTGGATGATGCCTGAAATGAGCGGCCTTGAGCTAATCCAGAAAATCCGGGAGAACCCCTACTACCGCGAAATTCCCATCATCATGCTGAGCGGTAAAGACAGCCTGGAAGACGTCACCTCAGCCATCGAAATGGGCGCGGATGATTTCATCAACAAAGAGGCCGACCTTAAGTTGCTGGAAAAGAAAATCGACGTCTTACTGCGCATTCAGGAACAGTATCGTCGCTACACACGCCAGATCATTCAGGAAAAGCAAAAGGTGGAATCTCTGGTACAACAACGTACCCAGGAGCTGGTGGAAGCCAATGACGAGTTAAAGGCTACCCAAACCCAATTAGTACATGCCGAAAAAATGTCGTCGCTGGGTCAACTGGTGGCCGGGGTCGCACATGAAATCAATAATCCGCTGAGTTTCATTCAAAACAACCTGTTCACCATTCGTGAAGACGTTGGAAGCCTTCAGGAATTACTCGATCAATATCGGGAATTCGGCAAGAGCCACCCGGACCATGACACACTGAAGCAGCTGCAGGATTACGAACAAGAGATCGATCTGGAATACACCACGCAGGAATTGGACGAGTGCCTGAGCCACAGCGAACAAGGCACCGAGCGCATCCAACAACTTGTCCTGAACATGCGTAATTTTTCCCGCCTGGATCAAGGCGAGATCAAAAAGGCCAACCTCTATGAAGGCATCGACAACGCCTTATTGATGCTGAACCACCAATTGAACGGCCGAATCAAAATCAACAAGGACTGGGAAGAACTGCCCGAAATTGAATGCGCCCCTGGGCAACTGAATCAGGTGTTTATGAATTTACTAAGCAACTCGATTCATGCCATCGATGGAGATGGCGAAATCACCATTCGCGGACGCAAAGAACAAGACCACATCAATCTGGAATTCTGTGACACCGGCTGCGGCATTCCTGAACAGTTCAAATCCAAGTTATTTGACCCCTTCTTCACCACAAAGCCTGTGGGTCAAGGTACGGGGCTGGGATTAAGCATCGCGTACCAAATCATCAAAAACCACCAGGGTTCCATTGAAATTGATAGTAAAGAAGGACAAGGCAGTATTTTCTGTCTGACATTACCGATCGAGAAAACGGCGGGCTTGCAATGATGTATCCATCCCGCAAGTTCCTATGTTCATCATATGGAGGTAAGCATCTATGAACATACCCACTACAGACACAGGCGAACGCCTGAATATGCTCATTGTTGATGATGAACCTGCCATATTGAGTTCCTTAAAAGGTTTGTTTCGTCGCCAATTCAATATCGAAACCGCCGAGTCCGGTGAAGAGGCACTCGAGATCATCAACACCAAAGACATTACCTGGCACATTGTGCTCAGTGATCAACGAATGCCGGGCATTAACGGCTGTGAACTGCTGCGTGAAGTACGCGCAAAATTCCGGTTTGTAACCAGTGTATTAATCACCGGCTACACCGACGTCGACGACTTAATTAAAGCCGTCAACGAAGGTCATATTTTTGGCTACGTCGCCAAACCCTGGAACCCGAGACAACTGAAAGTCATGGTCACCAAAGCAGCCGAGTTCACACAATTCCAGTTACAGGCAAACCAGTGCCTTACCGATTTGGCCCATCGTGAGCACTTATTGGAACAGGCTGAAACCAACAGCAAACGGCGTTTCGAGCAGTTCTTATCCTGGCTTCAGGGCCAAGCTAGTGAACAGCAACAAACCCTTATTGATCATCTGATATCTCTTGGACCGGAAGCCTGGGAAACCTTACCGGCGATGATTCCCGAATTAGCTGAATCAGAACACAAGGCATCAGATCAAACGGAGTCCGCCGACCATGCACTCCAATGACGCCTTGCCAGAACACTTGCTGAAAGAGCGCGCCAAGCTCTATCTCGCAGAAACGGATGAAGATCAGCAACAACTGCTTGGCTACCTGCTGATCTTTCGCCTGGCCAATCAATGGTTTGGACTGCCAACCACCAGTATTCAGGAAACCACCCGGCTGAAAGACGGCGTGGTACTTCCCAGAGCCAACCATGGTGTCTTGGGCCTGATTCATCAGCATGGGGTCTTCATTCCACTGATCGATCTGAATCACTTATTGCACCTTGCCCCGATCGAAAAAACCACAGATCAATCACAAAAGCTGGTGGTGATGTCACACCCGGACGGCGACTACGGTTTTCTGGTCGATGAGTTATCTACCGTCGAAGCCATCTACGAAAGTTATTTGGTATCTCAAGAGGACAGCGTGGAGGAAAAATCGACACAGATGATCAAGTGTCTGCTCGAGTTCCCCATCAAAGGCAGCCCTCGAAAAATCATCTGGTTAAAAGAAGACGTTTTAAGCGAACTGGTAGAAGCCGAGCTTTGAACGACTAGGAGGAAATATGGACGCAACCCAAGCTGGTACCGCCTGGCCCCCGAACGATCAGGCTGAAGACCTTGGACACACAGACACACTGGTTGAAGACGCGCCGGGGCAACACTTCGAAGCCTTGCAGCGGGAACTCCAGGGCGACCCTCAAGGGGCCTCTCCGCAACCGAAACCTACACCAAACAGTTCTGGTATGTCCGGCCAGGGCGACCTTCACGCATCAAACGGTCACGCCCCGAACAACCGTCAGCGACAAGGCTTATCCATTGCCAGCAAAATCTCGGGCGGAATGGGCATATTAACCCTGATCATTGTGGTGATCTCCGCCGTTGCGATTTCCATCATGTCGGAAATCCGTACCCAGATGACCACTATCATCAGTCCGGCGGTGCAACAAACCAAGCTGGCTGAGCAAATGAGTCTCACCCTCTACGATGCCTTATTGCTGGAAGAAGACTACATCAACACCGAGAACGAATTTAAGTTAACCGCCGCATCCCAGGAGTTGGAGC
>JBFHTA010000047.1:0-17503 GCA_041590855.1 Pseudomonadales bacterium | reverse complement strand
TTAAGCCAAACCGTTCTTAAGCGAGCCGCATCAAAACTGGATATGAGCGAAAAAGAATTCGGCAAGCCTCGTATCAAGCTGGTGGATCAAACCTCGATGATGAATTTTGAAGTCACCGCAAGCACAGGTGAACTGGCACAGCAGAAGTCCATTGCTTTGTACCAAAGCTTTCAGGAACAGCTAGATATTTTAAGGGATCAAGAGGCAGCTTCATTAGTCCAGGCCAGTATTATATCTATGGAAGAATTCAGTGAAAAACTGGAAACCAGTCAAAAGAACAAACTGAACTACCAGATCCACTCAGGCATTCTATCCCTTGAACAATTTAATTTACTGATTCATCAACTTGAACAAAAGCGTCAAACCAATGAAAGCCTAAAAGAGCAACTCAAAAACATCACTAGCCGGATTGAAGTACTTCTGCAAGGTACGCAGCTAAAAACCAAGCATGTCAACAAAGCCATTATGCTAAGAAATGACCCTGTGTTTACCGAACAACTCAATCGTCATGCAGACATTCATACGCAAATGGCTTCTATCCAAGGCATTTGGGGTAAAGATCACCCTCAATACCACCAACTGCGGCGGGTACATGAAACGGTCAATGCAAAATTAACCGCTCGTGGTCGCGAGCTGGTGAACGATCACCATGCGAATACCGAGCAACTGATTGAATGGGGTGCCAATCGTCTCAATAGTCATGTTCTCACTCAGCTATTGACACTCATCTCGGAGCAAGCAGGACTCAAGCAACAGCTTGAAGTCAACTCAACGTCTATTACTCAACTACAGCGGCGTATCGAAGACAATGCCGATGATGCCGTACATTTGGAAGACCTTGCCCGAAAACAGCAAGTGGCAACGGCGGTATTTACCACCGCTTTAGCCAGACAAGACATCGGTAAAAGTGACCGCTTTGCGTCCTACCCAATGGTTCAGTTACTGGCCGAACCTTCTTTACCGAATGCACCCAAAAAAATGAAGAAAGTCATTGCTTTGGCGGGTGGCGCTGTCGCCAACCTCACTATTTTGCTTGGACTGGGATTATTATGGATTCGCAAACCCTTTTTCCAGAAAATACAGAAGAACGCATCGTCTGGTATGGATTAGTCTCCGTTTATCCTTTGTATTTCCTCGGTGCGTTATATATCAGTGGCCCGGTCATTGGCTGGTTGCTGGCGTGTCTCGTCGTCACCAAAAAATGGCAAGCCTGGAAAGATCTCCAGTCAGAACTCCCAATTCCATGGCAAACCTGGGTCTGGATCATAGGGATGCTGGGGATGCTGGTGTCACTGGTAGTCGGTCATCTGGATTACAACTTAACCGCTGGGAAACTGATCAAATCTTCAATCGGCTGGGCCAAAGGTTGGGCGTTATTAGCGATTTTTATCTTGGCAGGCACTCTCGACATTCGGCCCCAACTGCTTTATCGGGCATGCATGAAAGTATGCAAACATACCCTGATTTTACTGCCATTGTTTATCGGTGCATGGGTATTAAGGTTACCGGAAACCCTATACGTCTCACCACTCAAAGCCATTGGCGGACCAGGCCCTGAATTCTTTGCCTTGTCACTTTACGAAATAGACCCCCAAAGTGGGTGGCCAAGGTGGCGTCTGTTTACTCCGTGGGCCCCTGCATTGGCATTTGTTGCCAATATTTTCTTCATCTTTGCCTTGTCGGAAAACAATACTCGATGGAAAAGCATAGGTATTAGCGCCAGCATCATTATGGTCTTGATGTCCCAATCACGACTTGGGGCTGTCAGCATGATTATCATCTTTAGCCTATGGTTTTTTACTCGTATGCGCATCACATCAATGCTCTTTAGTATTGGTGTGACGAGCTACATCAGTGCCTTTATTGGCCCTCAACTGTTAGATGCCGCTCAACAGTCGGTTGACGCAATCAAAGATGCCAGAGCCGCCTCGACCCGAGTCCGGGCGATACTTGCCCGCATTGCAATCGAACGCTGGAGAAACGAAGCCCCGATATTTGGCCACGGTATCGTCGAGCGAGGCCCGCATTTGGTTGAGTTCATGCCCATCGGGAGCCACCACACTTGGTACGGGTTACTGTTTGTGAAAGGTGCCATAGGGGTCATCGCCTTACTCGTGCCTTTAACCGTATCTCTCTTATCGTTACTTCTTAATCTTCGCAAAGATCCTGTCTGTATTTCTGCATTTTGTTGCCTTTCGCTTCTTAGCTTATTCACGCTGGGCGAAAACCTGGAAATTCTGGCCTACCTGTTATGGCCTGCGCTGCTGATCATTGGTATCGCACATACCCGCACTGCCAAATCGAGCCAGCATTCCGCTTCACCCTTGAACACCCTTGAAGGAGACACCCAATGAACAGCATTCCATCTAACGTGTTAAGACAAAAAACCTTTGATTCCTCAGCCATCCGAGCCCTGCTTGTCATTGCCCGTTATTGGCCAGCCATTGGTGGTGCCGAAATGCACAGCCGGGAAATGTTAAAACATTTACGACGCCAGGGCGTTCACCCTAAAGTGCTCTGTCATGCCAGCAATCAACAGATACCGAATGAACGGGCAATTCTAGAAGCACCAAACCATTCGTTTCTGGATAATGAGATTCCTGTCGAACAGAAAACCTACTCTCACTCAGTCAAACCTCTGGTCAGCCTGCTTGCGCACGCCTACCCAAACAATCGTTGGTGTCGACCTATTTATAATTCGTTTATTCGTCGTTTTTCAGCAAAGTCCATCACCGATTCGGCCACGCACTGCCAACTTATTCATAACGTCTATTGCGGCATGACCATGGTTTCCGAAGCCGCCTTGGTAGCCGCTAAAAAACTGAACATTCCTTTCGTATTTACGCCACTAGCAAGAACCTGTGATGGCCCAGGTAATGCCTGGGCGACCAAACGCTTGCTCAAACTCTACGAAGGCGCCGATGCGGTGATCGCACTGACTGAACACGAAAGAGCCTGGTTGATTTCTCTTGGCGTATCTGCCAATAAAGTTCATGTCTGTCCAATGGCACCTCTGTTGCCCTCTCAAATCCCCGAGCCAGAGGCGGCTACCAACCTGCGATCCCACTTAGGCCTCAACAACGAACCCATAGTCCTCTTCTTGGGTCGGCACGATGAAAGCAAAGGATACCAGGCCTTGGTGGAAGCCAGTGGTCGTATCTGGCAGAGTAAGCCCGACACTCAACTGGTGTTTTTTGGCCCTCAAACAGACACCTCTCGCGCGTATTTTTCATCGGTTTCTGATCCCCGAATTCACCTAGTCGAATCCCCATGCCAAGCGCTTAAAATGAGCGCTTTGGAATCATGCAATCTGCTATGTGTGCCCTCCGTAAAAGAAAGCTTAGGGGTAGTCTATCTCGAAGCTTGGCATTCAGGTAAACCCGTGATTGCAGGAGACATTCCAGTACTTAGAGGTTTGATTGACCACGGAAAAAACGGTTTCGTCTGCCACCCAAACGCCCATGAAGTAGCCCGTTACGTACTGCGAATCCTCAGAAACCGAAAGCTCAGCGCCCAAATGGGAGAACGAGGCCGTAGCCTGGTTGCCTCAACTTACACTTGGCCAACGATTGCTCAGAAAATCAACCACATTTACCAAATGCTTATCTGCAGTCAGCGTATGACAGGAGCCCTACCATGCACATATCCGTAATCATGCCCATTTACAACGTTGAACACTTTGTTGGTGAAGCCATTCAATCGGTATTGAACCAGACGTTCAAGGATTTCGAATTACTTATCATTGATGACTGTTCACCCGATTCAAGCATCGACATTTGTCGTAGTTTTAAGGATTCACGCATTCGACTTATCTCACATGACAAAAACAGAGGGCTTGCCGGTGCCCGAAATACCGGCATCAGGCATGCTACCGGCGAGCTATTAGCGTTTATTGATTCAGACGATCGTTGGCATCCGAACAAACTTCAACGACATGTTGAACACCTGGCACAACGTCCGGAGGTAGGACTGTCATTTAGTCGCTCCGAATTCATGAACGAACAAGGGAAGCTGCTGGGGTGTTATCAAATGCCTAAACTCAAGAACATCACTGCTGATTATTTATTTGCGAGAAATCCTGTTGGAAACGGTTCAGCCCCCGTTCTTAGACGATCGACTTTGGATGCCATTGCGTTCGAAACGTGGTATCAAGACATCAAAGAAACCAACTATTTTGATAGCAGCCTGCGTCAATCCGAAGACATTGAGTGCTGGGTACGGATAATGTTACAAACAGATTGGAAGATCGAAGGCATTCCTGAAGTCCTCACCCATTATCGTTTGAACAGTAATAGTCTATCTGCAAGCATATTGAAACAACTTGGCTCATGGGAGCGAATGGTTCAAAAAACGCAGGCATATGCACCCGCATTCGTTGATAGCTATGGACGCGCTGCTCGTGCTTATCAACTCAGGTACTTATCTCGACAAGCTATTCGCCTGTACGATGGGCATATTGCCACACAACTTGCGATTCAGGCGCTCAAATGTGATTGGCAAATATTAGCAAAAGAGCCATCGCGTTCTTCTCTGACTATAGTGGCATCACTGCTTTTAAAATACACCCCCAACTTTTATCAACGCATAGAAAAGACTGCCATTTCGTTTATTGGTCTGATACAAGCACTACGCATCAATACCAGCCTACCTAGCTGCAGGCCTAATATCAGTCCCAACGACAGTTCCCTAAACAGACCTTAGATCTTTTCAGAAATGCATTGCATTTTGCAATGCATTTCTCCGTTGCTGCCCCCAGACGTCGTGTAATTGTCTGAAATGACAGCAACGATCAGGAATGCTCCCATTTTCAGCGCCTCGCCTAATCTGGCACAGGATTTGAAATATCAGACTTATCTTTGACCCTTTCGCTTCAGCAGGTAACTGACTATGAATCACGCTCATGACCCCTTACCTCTCACTGCGCCTTCATCACAGCAAAAAGACTCCGTGTCCCGACACACTGAGTTACTGGGCATTCGCTTTGCGAATATCGACATGAAGGAAGCTCTGACACTGATTAATACGAGCATCAATAGCCCTGAACCTCAGAACCTTTTTTTCGTGAACACACATTGCCTGAACATTGCTTACAGTGATGCCGATTACCGGGTTGCTTTGCAGAAAGCCGATTATGTTTTTCCTGATGGAAGCGGGGTAAAACTGGGATGCTCGATCAACCGGGTTGCTTTAGCTGAGAACCTCAACGGCACGGACCTTTTCCCTCGACTGTGTGAACAATTAAGCAAACATAACAAAACCATCTATCTACTCGGTGCCAAACCTGGAGTTGCTGAACAAGTAGCAGACTGGATAAGACAACAATATCCAAAACTTACTGTGGCCGGTACTCAACACGGCTTTTTTGATGCCGACCAACAAGACACCATAATAGACAACATTAATAACAGTGGTGCCGATGTGCTCTTGGTCGCCATGGGTGTGCCTATGCAAGAGCGCTGGCTCTCAGAGAATAAGCAACGTCTGAATACTCGTCTCAATTTAGCCGTCGGGGGCCTATTCGACTTTTATTCTCGGCGAATTCCCAGAGCTCCGCTTTGGATGCGCAGAATGGGCGTCGAATGGCTTTGTCGTCTCTACCATGAACCTTCACGTATGTGGCGTCGGTATTTGATTGGGAACCCGCTTTATATTTTCCGGCTACTACGACTAAAGCACCAACACATTTGGTTCAACTACTCGCCCGAAAGAACATTTGGAGAGGATCGCAAACAATTTGCAAACTTCAAATCCCATTTACTACGCCTTTGGTTCCACATGGGGCTTTGGTCCGACCGTAACAGTAAACGGTTCACAGACCTTATTTTGTCTGGCTACGCCTTGCTGATGTTATCCCCCATCTTCTTGCTGGTTGCCATTGCCATTAAGCTGGATTCGAAGGGCCCCGTCTTTTTCACGCAGGAACGCGCCGGTTACCGAGGCCGCCCCTTTAAAATGTGGAAGTTTCGTTCCATGCAAATTGATGCAGAACAACGAAAAGACGCACTGCAAGAAAAGAACGAAATGGCAGCGGGCGTCACCTTTAAAATGAGAGATGATCCTCGTATCACTGCGGTCGGACGCTTTATTCGTAAATACTCCATTGATGAGCTGCCGCAATTGTTTAACGTTCTTTGTGGCGACATGTCGGTAGTGGGCCCTCGTCCCGCGCTATATAGCGAGCTTAGCCAATATGAAATTAGCCAACGGGCACGCCTGGACTCCATCCCTGGGCTTACGTCAGAGTGGGTCGTTGCCGGCCGATCAAACATCGACTTCACACAGCAAGCATTATTAGACATTGATTATGTAAAACGTCGCTCCTTTTGGACCGATCTGAAACTCATTACTAAAACCATTCCAATTGTACTGTCAGGTAAGGGCGCCTGCTAATCCCGAGGACTAAACAATGCATGCCATTATCTTTGCTGACCGAGATGGTCACGAGCTGTCCCCGCTAAACCAATATTATGTACCGGCCATGCTTCCCATTCTTGGCAAACCTGTGCTGGAGTACGCCCTAGAACGCGTAGTCAACCTTAAGGTCAGGGAAATCACTATCATTCTGGGAGACCAAGGCGGCGCCATCAAAGACTATTTTGAAACCGGATTACGCTGGAGCATTCCTATTCGCTATGTCACCAGTGCCAAAAATGAAACACCGGCCAACGTCATGCGCCGCTTGGGTAGGCGTGGTTCCGATACCGTTCTAGTGCTGCGTGGCGATGTACTGCATCAGCCGGATGATCTATCAGATTTCTGGCTGATAAACGCTCAGTGGGCACAAGCAGACGAGATCAAAGAGCTCGGAAACAAACATTGGTATCATCAACTGCCAGAACAGCAAGCCCCTCAAGGCTATTCCCGTTTCAGTCGACTGGACACCTTGAAAAGCTACCATCAGGCCGTCATGGAGTGGGCAAGCGATAATCATCGCACTTTTGAATCCGTAGGCAAAGCACCGATTGATTTGGGAATTCGTGCAAATGCCTGCCCCATTGTACTGGAATCCGGTCTACTGCACGTCGGCCACTACAGTCGTATTTCCGACAGTTCCCGCTGCAAAGGGAATGTCGTGATCGGCCAATATTGCATGATTGAACGGGGCGTTAAAATTCAGGACAGCCTAGTGATGGATCATACCTTTGTTGGTGATAGCCTCGAAATCAGAAACGCTATTGTTTTACCCGACCGTATTATACGCATTGATTTGGATGCCGACTTTGAAATTCAAGATCGTTTCTTAATTGCACCGACACTCTCTCGGCATAATCCACGGGTCACCCCCATCAGGGACAAGTTCATCGCAGTACTATTAATACTGACAGTATGCCCCCTCTGGTTAATACAATGTGTCCTTCGCTGGCAGTCATTCCAACAATTGAGACTGCGACAAATTACACTTGACGGAAATACAGAAAGCTTTACAACCCTAAGTTTTGACCCTACATCAGGTCTCGCCCCCAGCCTGCCACGATTACTGGGAGTACTTCAGGGACATTTAAAATTATTTGGCCGACTACCCACTCACTCTCTTCAAGAAACAGATGCACCCCATATATCGAGCGACCCGGCCCCCTGGACAACAGTTTATGAAACTATCCCTTATGGCTGCTACAGTTTGGCACAACTGGCATTATCCCGGCGAACAGAGCGAAACCAACTTGAGCTCATGGAAATTGAAATGCATCGTCAGACATCTAATACACGCTCTTACCCGCTGCGTTTATTACTTCACTCCCTAGTCTCTCGAATTCTTAAGGTCTGCCGCTTACGAACCCAAGTACCCAAAAAAAACCAACTATAATTCATCACGACCAAGAGGAAAAAATATGAAACCTGCCCCGATTCCGTCTGATGAAGCGTGTCGCCTTGAAGCCCTGTATCAGTTAGGACTGCTGGACACAGCATCCGATGAAAGATTTGACGGAATCACACGTCTTGCTCAACACTGTCTGGAAGTACCCATAGCCATTGTCAGCCTGGTAGACCAGGAGCGCCAATGGTTTAAATCAATACAGGGGTTATCCGCCAAAGAAACCAGCCGGGACATTTCGTTTTGCGGTCACGCCATTTGTGATGCCTCAGATAACGGCCTCTTTATCGTTGAAGATACCCATGAGGATGAACGTTTCTTTGATAATCCGCTGGTGACAGACGGGCCAATGATCCGCTTCTATGCATCACGTGTCATCAAAGCACGAGGACAAGCCATCGGTACTCTCTGCGTCATAGATACAGTACCGCGACAATTTTCTGAAAAACAATGTCAGCAACTTCATGACTTGGCAGATCAGGTGGAACATGAACTTCATACCTTGTACACACAGGAAAAGAAACGGACAAACATAGAAGACAAGAACAACCCATCTTTTCAGATTTCTAAATTTAAAGACAAACTCATAGAGTCGTTTTGTAATCGCACCAGTGCTGGAGTCATCGCCTCGCTTATGTTTCTTAGCATGTTATTTCTTGGCTATCACTGGCACTTATTACAACTTACTGAACTGAAACAGCATCAACTTAATCAGGCATCTGCACTGGCATCCACACTTCGGGGCACCATAGAGACTGAGTTAAACACACGGCTCTACCTGACTAAAGGGCTAGCGGGGCTGGTACACAGTAATAATAACGTGACGGAAGAAGAGTTCCTGAAATTTGCAGAATCACTGGGCGACCAACGCGAAGGAATTCGTAGTTTACAGCTGGCACCTCAGGGAATTGTCACTCATGTCTGGCCCTTGGAAACAAATCGCGGAGCCATTGGTCACAATCTGCTCTCTGATCCAGAAAGACGTAAAGCGGCTAACCTTGCTATTTCAGCTGAACGGATCTGGTTGGCAGGCCCGGTAAATCTGATACAGGGAGGAAGAGCACTGATTGGACGACTGCCCATTTTTACAGAAAACCGATCAGACATTGATGCCCCCCCCCAAGAAACCTTCTGGGGATTTGGAACCATCCTGATAGATCTGGACAATTTCTTCGAAATTACGGGCCTCAATGATCCCGCCATTCAAGAGATTGTCACCATTCGGGGCAAAGATGCCGAGGGCAGGCAAGGAGATATTTTCTTTGGCGCAGAAAAAACACAAGCAAATCAGATAGTCACCACCGACGTGACACTGCCTGCAGGGTCCTGGGAAATTGGTGTTTTTCCCGGACCAGAAATCACTCACTGGAAAGGGCAAGAGCTGTTCTGGCTGGGGATAATTATCGCAGCCACTTTACTAAGCCTTGCTACCTATACCCTATTGCGTCTTCCCAAAAAGTTCCGGGCAACCGTTGAACAAACGACCAATGCCCTACACAACCAAGAGACTCTGTTTCGTGATGCGGTGGAAGCTCTACCCGACGGATTTTTAATTTTTGATGCAACCGATCGACTGGTGACCTTCAACGAACGCATAAAATCACTTTTCGCCACCAGTAAAAAAGTCATTGTTGAAGGCAACTGTTACGAGCACATTTTGCGGCATGGCTGTGAACTCGGCCAGTTTAAAAACTATCAACAAGGCAGCGAAAACATTGACTACTTTATTGATCGGAGGATGAAGAATCGTCAACATGGTTATTTAACTATCGAAGAGCCTCTCGATTCCGGAAAGTGGGTGCGAATTGTCGAACGTCCGATTCGAGGAGGAGGTACAGTATGCTTTGTCGTTGATATTACAAAATTAAAATACAACGAAGCAGAATTAGCCGACTCAAGGGATAAAGCACAAGCAGCCAACGATGCAAAGAGTAACTTCCTTGCCACTGTCAGTCACGAAATCAGAACACCTATGAATGTCGTGCTGGGCCTGTTGGAAACCATCGCTGATAGCCAGAAAATCCCGAAGAAGCAACTTAACTTGTTACAAACAGCACATCAATCAGCCAAACAGTTACTACACATACTTAATGAAATTCTCGACATCAGCAAAATGGAGTCCAACAAACTACAGCTGGAACCAGAGCCGTTCAGGCTAACTGCAGCCGTCAATAACGTCATTCAACTTGCGCAACCCATGGCTCTTGAGAAAGGACTAACTATCGAACTCAACGCCCAAGTTACCGAGCAAGAAGAGTATTGGATGGGAGATCATAAACGAATTCAACAGATCCTATTCAACTTGCTATCGAACTCGGTTAAGTTTACAGAACAAGGCTCAATCTCTGTGACATTGTCCAAAACTAATGAGATGAATGGCATAGGTAACTGGCTCTTTTCGGTTTCTGATATGGGCATAGGTTTCAACTCTGCCGACGCCGATAAACTCTTTGAGCCCTTCTCTCAACTAGACAGTGGAGCGCAACGAGCTCACGAAGGAACAGGTCTAGGTCTTGCAATCTGTAAGCAGCTGGTGGAACTGATGGGTGGACAAATCTCCGCTACATCTGCTCCAGGTAAGGGGGCAACGTTTCAGTTTTCCCTGCCTTTAACCCGCGCCTCAAAAGAACCGGGAGCACATGCAACCAGTGATAGCAATACCACTCACACCATACAACTGGAACAGCTATATATTCTTCTGGCTGAAGATTCCCCCGCCAACCAGATCGTTTTTAAAGCCATGCTGGAAAGTGCAGGGCATCAAATAGATATCGTTAATGACGGGGAAGCAGCCGTAGCAGCCTGTAAAGAGAATCAATATGACGTCATTCTTATGGATATCTTTATGCCCAGAATGGATGGCGTCACGGCCACTCAAGAAATCCGGAAGCATGCCCTACAAGAACAAACCCCAATCATCGCTCTCACTGCAAACGCCATGAAAGGGGACCAGGAACGCTACCTGGAGGCAGGAATGGATGAATACCTATCGAAACCCATCAGCAAAAATGATTTGCTCGAAAAACTGAACGAACAACGCGGGCGACGCCGGGCGATGACCAACACATCGGATGAGTAAATGTTATGAGCCTAAAACACGATGTTCCCGCATCGGGAGTGACTACCTCTACAGGTTCACTGCGGACACAAGCATCCGAAGCCTACCTCGACCAGATTCTGAACCAGGTTGACCGCCATACAACAACAGGGCTTACGAATGACCAACGTCAACAAATCAAGACTATCCTAGAACAAAGCAGTTTACTGGAACGGCACCCCATTGATGTGAGATTGTCCATTCCATTATTTTTCATGAAATTCTATTTGGTGCTCTTCATCGGACGGGACAAACGAGAGGTCACCCAAATCAAGGAAGCAACAAGGGCCTTTCTTGGAAAAGTCCTCGGCAGACTGTTTATCGTTTATTTATCGCTCTGTATTTTCTTGCCTGTCATTTTCTTTGCGCTGTATATCATAAAGTCATGGCTGGGCATTGATATCTTTCCGGATCACCATCTATCTGATTTCTTTTAGCGTAGGAATATCCTAAAAAGCCTTGGTGCAACCTCAACAAATAAATCATTCAGCGTCAAAGGTTAAAGTACCCTCTTCCAAACGATGTACTACATCCCATAAAGCATTAAAACTGTCGGTGGCAATAGCGCCGATACTCTCTCTGATGGATATACACGTAGACCTATCTCCAACCTTACATACGTCCTCCAGCAATTTGGCCCGTTGATGTAACCGTAGACAGCCAAATAATACCGAACTGCTTTTGATGGTATGAGCTTCATCTTCAATCACCAAAAGATCACTAATAGGATCTGCCGCCATGATTTTATCAACGCGTCCTTGGCACTCCGTGATAAAGCCCGTAATGATTTCAGGCATTAGCACTGTGGAGGTCTCTAGGGCCAGTTCAGACAATCGGTTCTCATCCAAAGTTACAGCTGCGGTATCTATCGACTTTGCTTCCTGTCGCGCTTGTAACAGTGATTCCGTATCGGACGTAACCGGCGGCGTCTTCATTACTATCCATTGGGCAACAGTCTGTATTAATTTCTCCCTACGAATGGGTTTAGAGAGGTAGTCGTTCATTCCCGCAGACAAACAATTCTCAATATCCTCTCGGGATGCATTGGCTGTCAACGCGACAATCGGCAGGTCAGCTTTTCCAAGCCGTGTTCTAATTTTTTCAGTGGCCTCTAAACCATTCACTTCGGGCATGCGCATATCCATCAACACCATGCCATATTTTTTTGCCCAATCGCATCAATGGCTTCTTGTCCATTATTGGCAACATCCACGGTATAGCCGGCCCCTTGTAACATGGCACAAGCAACCACCTGATTCGCTTGGCTATCCTCTGCCAATAGAATAGGCAAACTGTCCATATCACTAAATCGTTTAGTAACCGAGGAGGCCGTATCCCTAACAACATCACAACACTCAATCAACAGAATTTCTAATAACATGGATCGAGTCAACGGCTTGGTTAGCAGCCCCACATCACCTAGCAAACCAGTCTCTGTAGCTATTAATCCCTGGACATCGTTGTTGGTGGCGGTTGACACCAAACGCAATAGTTGACCCTGCTCATTCAACCACTGTTCATTAATGGTTTGCAGATGCTGCTGCGGTAGTGATGAATAAACTAATTCATCAATAATTATCAGATCAAAAGCATGGCGAGAACGATCCGAGTCACACTCAACGTCCATAGAACAACAGTATCCGGCATCAACGCCATATTCCTGATACTGCTTCGCTACCAATTCACCGTAATACTCACAAGGATGGCAAATCAGCACTTTAATGTTTCGATCGGGTAATACAGTTTTTCTACACGTTCGCTCGGATACG
Organism: Pseudomonadales bacterium; assembly: GCA_041590855.1. GTDB lineage: Bacteria > Pseudomonadota > Gammaproteobacteria > Pseudomonadales > Litoribrevibacteraceae > Litoribrevibacter. The sequence continues at coordinate 4,824 of JBFHTA010000047.1, read as the reverse complement.
GACAATTCAACCTTCACCTGAAACTCTGTGCCCTCTCCCAACCGACTGGTCACAGTAATCTCTCCGTTCATCATTTTGATCAGCCGCGCACAGATAGCCAGACCTAACCCCGTGCCGCCATAACGCGTAGAGTGTGACGCATCGACTTGCGTAAACTCACTGAATAAATCATCCAGCTTGTCTTCAGGAATGCCTATTCCCTGGTCGATCACACTGAATTGCAACTGAATTAATCCATTCACGAGCTCCCCACAAGTTACCTCCAGAGCGACCACACCATGATCTGAAAACTTAATGGCATTATCCAACAGATTTATCATGATTTGACGTAACCGGGTTTGATCACCTTTTACAATATCCGGAATTACCTTGGAAAAGTAGCACCCAATATCAACGTCTTTTGGCTGAGCCTTGGCCTGACAAATATGCAATACTTCGTTTATTAGGTTTTCAGGTGAAAACTCAACGATATCAAGCTCCAACTGGCCTGCTTCAATTTTTGAAAAGTCCAAGACATCATTGATTAAACCAAGCAATGCTCGTCCCGCATCAAACGCCGTTTTGGTATATAAACCTTGTTTGCCGCTCAAAGCCGTCTCTTCCAGCAAGTCCAGGGAACCTAAGATAGCATTCAGTGGCGAGCGAATTTCGTGGCTCATGGTAGCCAGGAATCTCGACTTAGCCTCGCTGCCCGCTTCTGCCTCTAACTTAGCCCTTTCCAGGCTTTCTTCATAAGCTTTACGCTCCGAAATATCATGAATGAACGCCGTAAACATGGCTGCACCATCCACTTCAATGGGGGTGACCACCATTTCAACGGGAATCAAATGACCCTCTCGATGTTGTGCCTCCACCTGAATACGTTCACCAATGATAGGGCCATGCCCCGTCTCATGATATCGACGCATACCCTCAGCATGATCCTTAGCAGCGGCTTTAGGAATAATGGTCTCCGTCAAACCTCGTCCGATCGCAAATTCCCGATCATACCCAAACAGCTTTACCGCAGCCGGGCTGAATTCCTTGATCATTCCTTGACCGTCAATCGTCACCAACGCATCTAGGCTTGACTCAGTAATGGCTTGATGTAGAGCCATCTGGGCAGCCATTTCCCTTTTATGCGCCTCTCGCTCGCTTAAATCCCTAACCAAACCTACAAAGGTCTTTTGCCCTTTAAACTCCGTCTGTGACACAGACAAATCAATAGGAAAGTCAGTACCATCTTTCTTAATCGCTTTCGTAACCAGGCTCTGTCCTATCATGTGTTTTATGCCAGCCAGAAGACAACTTTCAACGTTTCTATCCTTTGGCTCGCGAAACTCTGCAATCATCAGTGCTTTAACATTTTTACCTTTCAGCTCTTCGGGATGGTATTGAAATAGCTGGGCTCCGGCAGGGTTGATGTCCTGAATGATTCCTTCTTCATTGATGGTCATAATGCCATCCAAGGCAGTATCCAGAATGGCTTGTGTTCGCTGCAAATGATCATCGGTCAGCTCTCTGGCACTGTTTAGCTCTATGAATGCTGACTGCAATTTCTGGTAAGTACACGCAAGCTCCGTGGACATTTGATTGAACGCCTCAATCACCTGTGCCACTTCGTCCTTGCCCTGGGCATCTACTTGTATGCCATAAGCTCCACCAGCAATCCGGCGCGTTGCATCTCTGAGACGTTCTAGCCGACGAGTTAAATAAAGCCCAAAGTAATAGGAAAAGATGGCCACCAGAATCACCTCAATACCAGCGATCAGAAGTAACCTATCTCGAGCATCAGATATCAGAGCTTCCAGTCTTCCCGTATGGAAACCCAAACGAACCGAACCAAATTTAATACCGGCCTCCTCAATATCAATCCGTACATCGAAAGACCCATCATCCACCGATGTCAAAGAAACATCAGCGGACTCTGGAATAACCGCAGCGTCTTCACGACGCTCAGCCAACACCAAATCAAGGTTGAGGATCTGCACATAATTGACCTCAGGTTGCTTTATTATTTCAGTCACTAACTCTTCCAATGACGCAATGTCACTGGCAATTACCGCATCCTTTACCGTACTGGCAAAGATCCTTAAGGTATTGTGTGCCCGCTGCTCAATCTCACGCTCATTTGAGGATTGCAGAAAATCCAGGCTGTTAAACACTAAAATCAACAGAAACAGAATTTCTATCAGGGCCACCCCTAAGATGGTTTTAAATCGAAAAGACATGACGTCCCGACTACTCTTCTTTATGGTATTTAAGCGCTTGCATGTCTAATGCCCTCACATCATTCCACTGCTCATCCTTCGCTTGCTTAATTCCTGAAAATTTTATGGATTGCAGTAAAGCCACCCCATCTTTGGTCTCTTTCATTACCTGCATTGCCTGTCGCAGCTTATCGACTTTGCCTTGATCGATACGCGGGTGTGCTGCAAATGCATGAGGCGTATAAGGGGACGACGTCCATAAAATACGCAGATTCTCCTTAATCTTTGGATCAGTGTTATTCAGAGTCCGAATAATACCGCCCCCGGCAGGAAACACCCCCTTTTCCACTGCCCGATACACCGAGTCGTGTGATGACACATACCTAGGATTGATCGTTATACGCTCTTTAGAAAAGTGCCCTCGAGGTAACAGAGTAGCAGCAAAAGCAGCCGGTGCAGGAAATGCCAATTGCTGACCTTCAAGTTGTTCCAGTGTTTGAATTGCAGAATCTTTATGAACCACCACAATCCCCTGAATTGCTTTGTTTTCTTGACGGGCAAAAGCACGATATCCGGGGAACTCGTGAAATACCACGTAGTGATAAGGGTTCATATAGGCAAAATCATAGTCCCCTTGCCGGAGACGATCTTCAAATTGTGGAATCGTAGGCGCAGTCTTAAAGACCAGTCGATCACCGGTTTGTTCACTAAGGTACTGTAAGATAGGCCCCCACAAACGGGCGAGTTTGGTTGCCGATTGCTGAGGTACCACCCCAAAACTATAACTGTGTTGAACTTTAACATCCGTTCCTTCTACCGCGACAGAACCTATTTCCGAAGACACACTTTCTTCCGACAACAGCGCACCTATAGAAACCAACCAACTAACGACGATCAGCTTGAAAAAACCTACCCGTTTTAAATAATTAGTCACTTGCGACACCTCTCACAGGATATTATCAACGCACTTGCTGAATTCTGACCATCGAAGGGTCTTTCGACGGTACAATAGAATACGACGGCTCACCCTGCAGTTGCCGAGATTCTGTAAAACAGTAATACAGAGAAACCAAAGCAGACAGTGAGTACACCAGCAATGTAGCCATCGCAATTGCGGTAAGTCCCCAAAAGGCCGCAACCGCTATGGCAATCACCAAAGAAACACTGAACAATGCCTGCAGATTTAAATCGCCTCTGGGGTCATCACAGGCCCGTAAGTACTGACTGCAGGCATCAATGATCGCTTTCGGCAACGCCACCAAGCACAGCAGAATAATCAGAGCAACAGCCCCTCGATCAACCCAATCTTGTCCAAATACCCAAGGCACGTAAAACCCAGCAAAAATAGTTTGGACAAGAACCAAAGCACCAATACACACAGCAATAAGTAACAGACTACGTCGGAAACGGGCTTGCAGTTGCGTTATCGACGCAGAGGACTCACAAAAATGGGGCAACATCGCCACCGTGAACGCGTTCGTAAAACCGGTCGCAATACCTAATCCCGCGTTGTATGCAAAGAAATAAAGCCCCAACGCTTCAATGCCCAGCATATAACCAATCAATAGGTAATCAGCGTTCTGTCTTATCACCTGCAAGCCATCAACCACTAACAGATTTCCGCTGTAGCTGACCACCTCCCGCCACTTGTTAAATACCCCCCATTGCCTCGCACGCCATTCAGAATGGCGACGGTGCACTACAATCCAAATCACGGGGGTCAGCAATTTAGGAATAACCACTGACCAGATACCCGCGCCACTATAAAGAAGTGTTAAAACAAATACGGCCTCAACCAACGTTTGAGCAACTTCAATCTGAGCCACCAATCGCATCTTACCCGCTCGGACATTCAATGCAGACTGAACCATCGCCAACGGCAGCTGGATATGCACCAAAGCCAGGACACACAGAGGTAAGATGAGCGCCTGCACCGAATAGAGCTCCGACAAAAATAAAGCCAGCAAACATTGACTCAGCAGTAACACTCCACCCAACACCCAGTTGATTGAAAACGTGGTCGCACAAAGCGCATTCAATGCTGTGGCTGGTGCCTGAATGATCTTTACGTTGGTACAGCGATGAATAAACAGACTAACGATTTCATGTGCCGTAAAGATCAGGGCCATTAAACCGTATTCCTCCGGACCAAAGGATCTAGCCAACACCACAGTTATAACTAATCGAAGCACCCGATTAATGAGCATGCCTGAGCTTAGCCAACCAATATTTCGGAACAGAGAGGCATCTTGAGCGTATCTGACTGAATTGAGTAAGCGCGGAAAAAACGAACCAGAAGACATAACAATATAGCCCTTATTACTCGACAGATAACACTATCCATAACAAGAACCAGACCAATCAAACAGAACGCCAAGAAATATATCTAAATTATTGTTTTAAAAGGACTTAATAACTAACAAAAATAGAAATTCAACCCATTAAGAAGATTGAATAAACGTTGTTGATATCTAAGTGATTAGTACTTTGCATTGCAATTTGCAATGAAGAATAAGACCTCGAACGCCGACCTGAACTAAGTCGGCTATTCTGATTCATCTTTAGTCTACTTTGAGCTTTTTTTAGCAATAAACCCCTTCAGTAAGCTGATAACCCGCCCGGGCGATTCGATCTG